>JBDOMQ010000245.1:0-5471 GCA_039831725.1 Pirellulales bacterium | reverse complement strand
CCAATGCATTCACTTCATAGTCCGAGAACCTATCGAGATCTGTACGAATTGACTGCACCTCCGCCTGAACGACGGGGTGTTGTGCTGTTGGATCTTCTTTCCGTGAGACAATCTCCGTGATGGGCAGGAACGAAAATCCCGATTGTTGACCAAAATTTTCCCGTTCAAGTTGCCAGACCCTATCCCATAGAATGTCTGACGCGCGAATCGATTGTCCGATGAACCCAAGTGACTGGTCTCCAAGAATCTGAAACGGCTTGCCAGCATCACTTACAAGCACACGTTCAAACGATCCAACTTCGTCCTCAAGCCAGGCAAACGCTCGCGTCCCAAGATTGTCATAGACACCACCGTCAGTAAACGACTCCGTCGCAAACTGCCCTTCACGAACGCCCAGGTCCTCTGCTGATATCTCGACTGGAGGGAAGAAACCTGGAAATGCGGATGAAGCCCCAACCACTCGGGGTAGTGTTGCCATCTGACCCGGAATATATTCGAACTCAAATTTGCCGGCATTATTTCGTTGCTGAATATAGAGACCTTTTTTATTAAAAACCGACAACACACCGTCACTAACATTTGTGGCAAGGATGTGAAGCCGTGGAAGATCAGGGAGTTCGTATAAGCAGGTATCACCGTACAGAAACTCTCGATAATACCGCTCGAGGACTGCATTGGGAGAAAGATAATTCATTTCTCTACGAGCCAACTTCCCGAACATACGGAGGCTGTAGATAAACGGCAGACGGCGAACAATGTGGTTACGAACATCAAATTGAACGAAGTCGATGATCTCAGAAGCCGCTGCCTCAAATTCTTCTTCATCACCGGTGTACTTGTCCCAATTCAACACGAGATGGGCGGCAAGGATCGATCCACCAGAAACCGAAGCAATGTCACTGACTTCCTGCAATGACCCCGTATCTCTGAGATAGCGAATCACACCGAGATGGTAGAGGGTTGCACGAAAACCGCCGCCCGATAGAGCGAGTCCCAGTTTTGGCATGGTGGTAATTCCTTGATCTCGTTGTGTTGAATCAACAGGGTTGGTATAGAACATCGACCAGTGTATTTTAGGCCGCGACTTTACCGGATGGGCTGTCTTTTCGGGCAACAGCCCTCTGGCAAACCGCCTCCTTCATCCGACTATACGGATCGTGCGGATTCTCGGCCTGGAGTCGTACCTCCTGACAAAATGCATAACCACTGGCATACTTCGTCGGGAAACTTCACTCAACTCGTATTTCTGTTCGTCAGAACCAGAAATATAGACGGCCAAAAACGGGGAGACGCGTGCATATGAATACGCTGAAAATACAACTCAAATGTGTGCCAAACCTTTCAAGGCTGCATCTGGTAGTGAGCACCATTATTCTCACATTCTTCCTGTTACTGAATGCGTCGGCTGAAGAATATCTTCCTGGAATTGAATGGGAGGAGCCCGAACAGGTCACACCTGGCAAAACGAATCAGGATCCTCCGAGCGATGCCGTTATTCTTTTCGATGGTGTCGATACAAGTGGCTGGAATAACGCTGAAACATGGAAGGTAATCGATGGATTCCTGATTGTCGGGAAAGGTATGATTAGCACAAAAGAAACTTTTGGTGATTGCCAGCTTCACTTGGAATGGTCAAGTCCACTTCCGGCTGAAGGAACTGGACAGGGACGCGGCAATAGTGGTGTTTTTTTTGGACCGTATGAAATTCAGATTCTCGATTCATTTGAGAACGCAACCTATTTTGATGGCCAGGCCGCGGCGATCTATAAACAAACACCGCCGTTAGTCAACGTTATGAGAAAACCAGGAGAGTGGAACAGCTACGATATTATCTGGAATACACCACGTTTTGATGCTGCAGGAAACCTTACAAAACCAGCGAACGTGACTGTGCTCCACAACGGCGTGCTTGTACAAAACAGCTTTGAACTGCTCGGCGACACTCCGTATAACCGCCCCCCCCGATACAGTCCGCATCCTCCAGAACTTCCAATCCAGCTGCAGGACCACAGAAATCCCGTGCGTTTCCGAAACATCTGGGTTCGAAAAATAGCTCCAATACGAGGAACTCAGACCCGACCACCAGCAATCCGCAACGGAAAAACAACAACACCGTTGCCCAAAGCGGGATAAAAATAAAAGAAAGTGTCGCACGACTGGGAACTATAGGTAAAGATTGCGGGCAGCTGCATTGTTCCCGGAGGTCCCTATGCCCCTCTCTATCAAGTCCCAGGATATCCATAGTCGTTCTCGAAAGCGGTGGTGGCTTTTCGTGGGGTGTAGTCTCGCCTTTTGTCTCGTCATGTGGTTTGGAGCCGGGCAGTTTTTCCTCGCCCCCCAACCAATACTCGTTGGCGTTCTTCATTCACAAACGGGTCCCATTGCCGTCAGTGAACAGGCAATGATCGATGCTGAACGACTGGCATTCGAAGAAATCAATGCTGCTGGTGGCCTCCTCGGCCGACCAATCAAATGGATCATTGCTGATGGTGCGTCAGACTGGCCGACATTTGCTCGGGAAGCTGACAGGCTGATATCAGAGGAAGATGTGACCGTTCTTTTTGGTTGCTGGACAAGTGCAAGCCGAAAAAGTGTCTTACCTGTTCTTGAGAAATCTGATCATCTCCTGATCTATCCAATGGCATACGAAGGCCTCGAGACCTGCCCAAATGTAATCTATACCGGCGCGGCACCAAATCAGCAGATAACTCCAGCTGTCCAGTGGTGTCAGAGCGCACTTAATGCCCGTAGCTTTTTTCTTCTCGGCTCAGACTACATCTGGCCCCATTGTGTCAACGCAATTATTTCAGATCAGCTCACAGGGCTCGGTGTTGAAAAAGTGACTGAAAAGTATGTTCCCTTCGGTAGCACTGACCTTACGTCTTATGTTCAGGAAATTATCGACACACAACCTGATGTGATCCTCTGTTCCGTGGTAGGAGACTCCGCAATAGCATTTTTTCGGGAACTTCGGGAAGCTGGAATATCACCTGACGACATCCCGGTAATCACTTTTGCAATTGCTGAAGATGAGCTTCGCTCAACCAATCATGCCGACATGGTTGGGCACTATGCGGCGTGGAACTACTTCCAATCAATTGACACTGAAGAAAACAGACGATTCGTTTCTGCGTTCAAAACACGCTACGGAGCGGATCGAGTCACAAGTGACGTCATAGCCGCCGCATACAACAGCGTCTATCTGTGGGCAAATGCCGTCCGCGAGAGTGGCAACACTGATGTCCAACAAGTTCGCAATGCCCTACGCCAACAGAGTCTTAATGCCCCAGAGGGCATTATTGCAGTCGACCCTAGTACTCAGCATACGTGGAGGCCTGTTTACATCGGCAGAATTAAAGAAAACGCACAGTTCGACATCGTCTGGACCAGCAACGGCTCAGTTCGTCCCGTACCTTATCCAATTACACGCTCAAAAACTGCTTGGAACGCCTTCGTCAACGACCTAAACCGTCGCTGGGGCGGCTGGGCCAACACTGGGACAACTCAAACTGAGGAGGCTCCCGAAAATGACTGAGCCCAACTCATCACCACGCGTTCAAAAAAAGCACCAGCGACTTGCTCGAAGGCTCTTGTTCTGGTTCCTCCTGATCGCGTTGTTGCCGTGCGGAATCCTAACAACAATCACTGCCGGGCTCGCAAATCGTGCTCTTGAAACATCCATACAGGAAAGACTGGTGCAGATTGCCTCGGCAAGATCCACCCAACTCGAGTCATATGCTGCTGAACGTGTTCGTGATGGCACAACGCTGTCCATAGCACCAACTGTTGTGACCGCCATGTCCCAACTTTCTTCTGTTGGCATTTCTGAATCAGACACCAAAAAAGTACTTGAAGAACAGGCAGCAGCCTTTGCACCCTATCTCCGAGATGTCGCAACATCTCGTGGGTACCAAAGCCTGCTTCTCATTCACGTCAATGGAACAGTTCTCTATTCGTCAACAGAACAACTCGAGCCGGGCGTCACACTCACCTCTGAGTCACTTGTGGGTACAGAGCTTGCAAAAGGCTTTGATCGGTCACGGACTCTTCTGCAGTCAGAGCTGTGTAAGTTCGCACCTTTTGGCAAATCTGGAAACCCAACAGCTTTTGTCACATCGCCGATTTTTCAGGAAGAAAAGGTGGTTGGGGTGCTTGCTCTCCAACTACCCATTGATCACGTCTGGCAAATACTGACAGACACCACTGGTCTTGGGGCAACTGGCGAAATTCTTACAGCAGAGCGAATCGACTCTATTGCGAGAATTACGACTCCCCTTCGTCACCGCACTGATGCCGCCTTTGAACTAACGATACCGCTCACGGTTGAAAAAGCTATCGCCGCACGAAATGCATCCAGTGGTAATCGCGGATATGCTGTTTTCCCGGATTACAGAGAGAAGGAAGTTGCCGCCGCATGGTGCTATCTCCCAAGTTTTCGCTGGGGTCTAGTTGTCAAACAGGACGCAAGTGAAGCGTTTGCACTGGTACGTTTTCAGCAACTCCTGATTGCTGGACTACTGTGCGGTACTGTCCTCCTCGTTGTTGTGGTTGCACTCTTCGTTGCGCGGAGTATCAGCACACCCATTCAACGAGCAATCGCGCTCTCTCGCAAAGTTGCTGCCGGTGACCTGCGAGAGGAAGTCTCGATCTTATCACGAGACGAAACCGCCATACTCCTAGAGTCACTCCAAACTATGACACGCGATCTTCGTATGTTGATCGGTCGAGTTCAAACTTCAAGCGACGCGTTAACGAACACGTCATCGGAACTTCAGGCTACAGGAGCCAACCAGCAGCATGTTATTAAACGGCTTGGTGACTCAACGACACAGACAGTAGCCGCTGTGGAAGAAATTAGCGTCACAGGTAAAGAACTTACTCGAACAATGGTCGCAGTGAATGAGATGGCAGGCAAAACCGGGGCCATGGCAATCGAGGGACGAGAGAATCTCTCGAGCATGGACAACACAATGCGAAAACTTGCTGATAGTACGGAATCGTTTGGTTCTCGGTTAGCTGTGATCAATGAGCGTGCAACAACTATTAATCTTGCGGTCACAACAATTGCAAAAGTCGCCGACCAGACCAATCTTCTATCAATCAATGCCGCAATAGAAGCCGAGAAGGCAGGCGAGTATGGTCTTGGATTCCTCGTGATCGCCCGGGAGATTCGGCGACTCGCAGACCAAACCGCCGTTGCTTCTCTTGAGATTGAACAGGTTGTTAAAGAGATGCAACTCAGTGTTTCATCCGGCGTAATGGAGATGGATGCCTTTACAAAAAGTGTCGAGACGGGGGCACAGGAAATTGGTGGTGTCTCTCGGCAACTGGCGGAAATCATCACATCTGTAAAAGGCATTTCTGAGCGTTTTGAGCAGGTCGCCGAAGGCATGCAGGCCCAAAGCCAAGGTGCCGAACAGATCCGGCTGGCCATGACACACTTAGCAGATAGCGTCTCGGAGAGTGAATCT
>JBDOMQ010000018.1:0-5482 GCA_039831725.1 Pirellulales bacterium | reverse complement strand
CAGGCGCGTTGAGGTCGATAGTACTTTCATGACGGAATTTCCTTTGCTGGTGCCCAGGTAATTAGAAGAAGATCTGTAGAGTACCGCCTGCTTCTGCTCATCGTGGACATCTTTTTTTGTGTCGTTCATAAAAAAATTTATGTATGCACGTTCAACGAAATGTCTTCAATGACACTGTCATTATGGTAATGCAAGCCGTCGCGAGGCATGTCCTGAGTGAGGTTTGATCATGGTCGCTAGTGAGCCGCATAACAAGCGATTGGATTTAAGGTGCAAGCGGTGCAGATGCTGGCAGTATGAATCGAATCGCACTGGGAATGACACTGAATTCAAAAGTTTTCGAGGAGATAGGCTCGCCATCTAGGTTCACTTGAAACGGTGTGTCGAACTCCATCTTGATTGACTCTGCCTGCATGTACGAAACGTATTGGTTGGTTTCATCGTCAAGGGTGAGGATTTCTCGAAGGACCTGGCCAAATGACTGCATGTCGACATCATGCACAACAAGAAAATCGAGTTTGCCGTCGTTGAGACAGGCACGAGGGGCAACCTGCTGGCCGCCGCCGCACTGACGTCCGTTGGCAGCTGTCATCACGAGGACGTCCCCTGACTCTGACGTTCCGTCGGGCAGCGTCACTTGGCCTGAATGTGGCGTTGCTTTGGCCGCTGTGACAATACCCATAAGTGAATAGGCCGCTCCGCCAAGAGCTTTTTTTAATTCAGGAGGTGTGTTCACAGTCACCTCGGCTCCAAAGCCACCGCTGGCAACATTGATGAAAAATCGATCGTTCGCACGGCCTGCATCAATCAGTACGGATTTGCCAGAAGCCGCCAGTTGAAGAGCCGCTAATGGATCACCAACGGGAATACCACATCCGGCAGCAAAATCATTTGCCGTGCCGTACGGTACGACGGCGATCGCAGTGTTGATTTGTCCATGCTCCCCTGCCGAGAGCACGCCTCCGGCAACTTCATTGACAGTTCCGTCACCACCGCCAGCAATGATTACGTCGATTCCTTCATCTGCCGCTTCAGCGGCGTATCGAGCAGCATCGCCACCTTCCCATGTGACTCGTACATCAAGTGGATGTCCAGCCTTCCGGATTTCTTTCACGGCGGACCGCAGCGCTGGGTCACCAGCTGATTTTCCATTGATGATCAATCGCATTGAGCGAGGTGCATGAGATGTCATGAAATACATTCTTCCGTTGTCATCGTTATCAGACAGGAAGATTCTATCAGACAACGGCTGGCCTCGTGTGGCACCTGGTCTGATTCCTACTACTTCCCAATTGCCGCCGATCATTGAGAAGGAGACACATGCAAAGAGCCAGTGGGGGCTACCGGTATCTCATTTCCAAACGAGGTGCGAAGATATCACGACCATTGCCAGGAGTGAAGATGCTCCTTTCGCTTCGGTGAGGATGTCCGTGCCCTGCTCTGCTCCAAAGTTGGCGTAAGGAGTGTGAATGCGAGATGGCGGAAAACAGTGGCTCAATCATGATGTTTTTATTAAAATTCATTATCATTAAGGTGCGGTCGACCGTCCTGCCCTTTTACTGATCGACGCTATCGAAGACCTCCATTATTTGGTTTATCGTCGTATGGCTATGTGTTGTAGGGATCATCGGTAGATTTGTCTGGGTGGTCTCGCAGGAGTAAAGTCATCAAGATTTTCAACCGTCAGTAACAATCAAAGCTCGTGGTAAGTTTCACTACACTAAATAACGAGGGAACAGATATGTCGGCATTCTCACGTCGGAGTTTTATCAGCGCAAGCGCGGCGGTCGGCTTGTCGGCGGTGTCGTACACGAGGGTTGCTCAGGCGGCGGCAAATGGCCGGCAGCCAGTCGTTGGATTCATTGGGTGCGGGGGACGTTCAAAGAATCTCCGCCGAGGCTTTAGTGGGGTGACGCGAGTTGCCTGGGCTTGTGATCCTGACGAACCTCGAGCCGGTGACCTGCAGAGGGAGACTGGAGCGAAGCAGACGACAGGCGACCTGCGAAGAGTCTTGGACGACAAATCGGTTGATGCGATCGTAGTTGCAACGCCTGACCACTGGCATGCACCGGCAGCGATCATGGCGTGCGAGGCCGGTAAGCACGTCTATGTCGAAAAACCCTGTAGTCACAATTTCCGAGAAGGTCAGTTGCTCGTTGAAGCCGCGCGACGAAACCGGGTCGTGGTTCAGCATGGAACCCAAAGCCGAAATAATCCACTCGTCGTGGGGGCGATCGAGATGCTCCGCGAAGGCACAATTGGCGATGTAATGATGGCCAAAGCCTGGAATGTCCAACGGCGCAAGAACATCGGTTCTGCAAAACCTTCGACGCCTCCCAGCGGCGTTGACTATGACACGTGGGTCGGTCCGGCAGAATATCTGCCGTTTCAATCGAATCGATTCCATTACGATTGGCACTGGTGGCACAACTTTGGCACCGGTGATATTGGCAACGATGGTGCCCACGAAATGGATATCGCACGCTGGGGGCTTGGTGTGTCAGGTCTTCCCTCATATGCCTCCGCGATGGGTGGCAAGTTCTACTTTGATGATGATCAGCAGTTCCCGGATACAGCCAACTGTGTTTTTCAGTGGCCTGGTGACGGCGCCGTTGGTCGCCGAAAACAATTGATGTTTGAGATGCGAATCTGGTCAAAGAATTACCCGCACAATTGTGACACGGGTGTCGAGTTTTACGGAACCAAAGGAATGCTGTTTGTCAGCAAGCGAGGCAAACTAGAGTTGTGGGATGATGCGAACAAACGTGTTGAGGTTTCCAAAGATCAATTCAGCAATCAGTCATTGGGGCTTCCACGGAGCCACCAGATCGACTTTCTTCAAGCCATAGCCGAAAACCGAAAGCCGGCAGCGGACATTGCCATCGGGCATGAATCTGTTGCTCTGATCCACTTGGCAAACATTTCTGTTCGCACGGGGCAATCCCTGCAGATTGATCCGGCATCCGAGTCGATTACGAATGATCAGGTTGCCAATAGGCAGCTAACAAGAAAATACCGAGACGGTGGGCACTGGGGGGTCCCAGACGGCGTGTGAAAATGTCTGTTGTGGAACCTGTCGATACTTCCGGTCTCGAATGTGAGTCGAATGTGTAAGTGAGGTCTAGGATGGGTTTTGGAAAAGATGCTGTTTAGGTGCGTCTCACTTTCCTTCTCCAATCATCACTTCTAAAGGAGATCCCGTGTTTCGTTATTCACTTTTTCTTTTGTGCATCGCATTCGCTCATACTGCATCGGCTGATGACCGCCCAAACATTATTGTGTTTTACACCGATGATCACGGATACTCCGATTTGTCATGCCAGGGTGTCTTCGATGACGTTCGCACGCCGAATGTCGATCGATTGGCGCAGAATGGTGTTCGGGCAGTGCATGGCTACAGCACGGCGCCGCAATGTGTTCCATCGCGAGCCGGTTTGCTGGTGGGCAAGTTTCAGTCAAAGTTTGGAGTTGAATCCAATCGCATGCCGCTGGACGGATTCAATCGTGAGTTGACCATTGCGGAACGATTGCAGAACGTCGGCTACATCACTGCTCAGTTTGGCAAGTGGCACTTGGGTCCTGGGTCTGAAATTATTCAACACGGATTCAAGTACGTCTACAGCCAGAACAGTCAGGCCGCCTTTTTTGCCAACATCAACACGGCAGGAAAGGATCTGCCGATGGGACGACTGGAACCTGACATGTACCACATCGATGGTTGTAGCCGCGCAGCGTCAGCGATTATCGAACGCCACAAAGATGATCCTTTATTTCTGTACATCGCGTACCGCGCACCACACGTTCCACTCGACGCACCTCCGCACTATCTGAAACGCTTCCCAGGCAAAATGCCGGAGCGGCGGCGGCAGGCTCTCGCCATGCTATCCGCGGTAGATGACGGTGTTGGTCTGGTGATGGAGACCCTTGCCAAACACCATCTGACAAAAAAGACGTTAGTTTTCTATATCGGTGACAACGGAGCTCCACTAAAGATTCATAAATTCGATGCACCCGGGGGCGGACCAGGTTGGGATGGATCACTTAACGATCCTTTGAACGGTGAGAAAGGCATGCTGTCCGAAGGAGGAATGCACGTACCTTTCGTCGTGGCTTGGCCGGACCACATTCCCGGCGGACAGAATTATGTCTATCCGATTAGCGCTTTGGACGTAGCGGCCACTGCGGCAAACGTTGCCGGGCTTGAGACTCCAGCCAGTGAATTCGATGGAGTGAATCTGATTCCATTCCTGTCTGGGCAGAAGGAAACTGCACCCCACAAGGCGTTGATGTGGCGCTGGGTTTCACAGTCAGCAATCCGTCGGGGTGATTGGAAACTGTTGCGCGGTGGAGATAGAGAATATTTGTACAACCTGCACTCGGACCTGGAAGAAAAGAACAACGTTGCTGATGCATTTCCGGATGTTGCTGATCAGCTTCGACAACAACTGACGAATTGGTCACAACAGCTATCGCCACCGGGACTGGCGACAGCAGGACAGTCCACCGTGTGGAATGAGTACTATGACTTTTATCTCGAGGGCAAACCTGCAAAGACTTCTGCGCGAACGCCGCGACAAGGAAAGAAAACGGATCCGGCAAGCACCGTCAACTCTTGGTTGGTGCGCAGTGGCACTTTGACCCTCACGAAGGACTCGATGGATGTCGTTCCGCACGGTAAGAAAAGTCCGACATTGATCCGCAACGGAATTCAACTAACAGGGCCCGTACAGATCAAAATGACACTCAAGTCCATTGGTGAAGAGCCCATCGAATTGCACTGGCGGAACCAAAATGAAAAGACGTTCACGAGCGGAAATCGGCTTTCGATTCCTCTCGGAAAGTCGTCCGAATGGCAGACCTTGTCAGTCGAGATACCGAGCGCCGATGTCGTGCACGTCAGATTCAACCTGCCGGCCGCTCCAGTGCAATTCAGAAGTCTGGAATTATCACCTTCAAAGGGAAAGTCGATCAGGCTGCTGAACTCGGTCATGAAAAAATAACGCATCCGGATAGCACAGCTGGTGAAGCGTTTCGGCTTCGCTGACGTTGGCGAAATAATTTCCCAAGTGCATGTAGGTAATTGCTTGAGGGGTTATTTGCCCTGCCGCAGTTCAGCAACGGCTTTCCTCAGGAGGTGCCAGTCTGCAGTCTCTTCGGCGGTGAGCGTTGCTGTATCGAGCGCGGACTTTTCAAACGGGTCGGCATCAGTGTTGAAGAACTCTCCTGAACTGTAGAGCTTGTAGTTCCGGGTTTTCACGAAGAACTTGCCGCGAGACTCTGCATAGGCCCACCTGCGCGACGACGAGTCTTCTCCTCGCAGCAGGGGTGCGAAACTGTGACCGTCAAGTTGCACGTCTGTCGGAAGTTCACCGCCCGTCAAGTCGGCGACCGTTGGCAAGAAATCGCTGAAGTCCACCAGATTATTCCAGGCAGCACCGGGGCTGATCACTCCTTTCCAGACTGCAATTGTTGGAACTCGAGT
>JBDOMQ010000157.1:0-5519 GCA_039831725.1 Pirellulales bacterium | reverse complement strand
GTAATGGCCTCACCATCTTTCTGGAGAGACCGTTTAGATTCGACTAGTCGTGCAATCACTCGCTCCGCCAAACCGGCTTCACCTGCTTCGTTGAGTTCGTACAAGATAGCTGCATCAAAGTCACCTATTGAGTGCCCGGTACCTGTTGCCACACTAGCTAGCGATACTGGCCGGCCGCTAAGAAGATCATTTTTAAGGACCGACTGATTGAACAACGAGGGAACAAAGGATTCTTTTTGTGAGGTATCCGTTGTTTTTGGGACAGGGTTGGCCGAGACTTCGAAAAGACCCATGGCGACACCGGCGTCAATGGCACCAATGACCTCAGTAGGTGTCTTTTGGGTGAGTTGCTTATGCTCTACCAATTGCGATAGCGTCAATGTCTCATGTGATAGTATTGAGAGTAAGGTTTCGTAGAGAGCCCCTTGGACTGTAGAGGTCACAACACCAAGATTTATGCGGTGCGGCAGTTTCAGATCATCACGAACAGTCCGAAAGAAAAGCCCGTCAATATGGTCTGTCCGAGTTTGGATGTTTTCACTTACCTTTGGTTGTTTTGAGTAAATGTCCCACCGGAATGCAGTGTTCGCACAAAAATCTTTATGCGATTCGGTAACAAGTCGATTGCTTGTTGTTCGGAAAAGGTCTTGGAACTCCGGACGTACACATAGATCCCAAAAATTTGTGTGGATCGGGAGGGTTCCAACAAAAGACATTTCGGCTGCGGCGAACATGGAAGCCACTTCTGAAAAGTAAAAACTTGTCCAATGCTCATTAAGGTATTCATGAGCCAGGTATCGTAGGTCTTGCTTTAAAAGGCTGTCGACATATGCTGCTGCACCGGGATTATCCTCAAAGTATTTCGCCTTTTTATCTCGGATGAATACGAGGTAATTGAGAGCATCACGAATTCTTTGAGTTGTGTCACCCTCTCGTAGTGCGGCGTACTGGCGAAGAATGCCCCGTATGGGCTGGAGGTGAGCCCATCCTGGCATCGCATTATAACTGACGAGGAGAAGTCCGCCTGGCGCAAGATGCTTTTTTGCAACAGTAAATATTTGTTCCCTGACTTCTGGTGAGACCCAGCTGAATACACCGTGGAGAGTCAGGAAATCAAATGTGCCAATATCTTCACTCAGAGTTGCGAAATCCGAAGTTATGGCCTGTACATTAGTCAGCCCACCCGCTGCGATGTCGTTCTCAATTGATTCAACATGGCTAGGGTTGATATCAACACCTATAAATTCACCTTGCGGATTTGCTGCAGCCAGTGTGGTGAGAGATCGTCCGAGGCCACATCCAAGTTCCAGGTAACGAAAGCCATCAGCAGTTTTCGGAGGGATGACACGATTCAGCGATGCAGCATATCGCATTGCTGTAGGTGCCATATGCGGGTAGAAGCCCGGGATATAATCGAGATCAGTAATGTAGCCAGCTGATGTCATTATGAGTCTTTTCTAATCTGTAATCCATTAGGATTTAGTTTGAAAAAACTAGCGTACTCTTGTTTCTTATTTTCGCCAACCCATTTGTCCTGATTGTGTTTGTATTCGGCGTGGACGAGATTTGGGATTGCAAGTTAGATTTACCGTGCTTTTGTAACAGTCCGATGATTAGGAATAACAACCATAAAAGGTTTTTGTGAGATGCCAAAACGTGGCTTTAATCCAGAGTGGTTTGTGTCTGACCTTATGGCAGGCGTTGTTGTGTTTCTAGTCGCATTGCCACTTTGTCTTGGTGTCCCCTTAGCGGCTCGAGCGCCATTATTTTCAGGCATTGTTGCGGGGATTGTGGGAGGCGTAGTTGTTGGCGGGTTGAGCGGTTCTCGTACGAGCGTCTCAGGTGGATCACCAGCATTGATTGCAATTGTTTCTGCACAGACGACAGCTCTGGGTGGATTCGATGGTTTCCTAACTGCTGTCTTGTTGGCAGGTGTGATTCAGTTGGCTTTAGGTTTCCTCAAAGCCGGCTTTATTTCTTCATTTTTTCCAACAAGTGTCATTAAGGGGCTCCTCGCGGCAATAGGCGTAATAATCATCCTGAAACAGCTCCCGCATCTGATTGGGTATGACATAGACCCAATAGGTGAGATGTCGTTTAACCAACCAGACCGCGAAACTACATTTTCAGACCTGCCGAAGTCTATTCAGTATTTTTTACCTGGTGCAGCAACAATAGGCATTGGCTCTCTTCTTATTGTTATTGCTTGGGATCAAATCAAATGGTTGCGGAAAACACGTATACCGGGTCCTCTTATTGCGGTTATTGGCGGCACTGCCGTAAATATCTTACTCAAACGCATGGGTAGTCCGTGGGCTATTGGCCCAACTCATCTTGTTTCTGTTCCGTTGCCTAATGGCCCAGACGGACTGATGGGTCTTATAACCTTTCCCGATTTTTCGAGTCTCACTGATTCAAGGGTCTACGTCTCTGCTGCAACTATTGGAATCATTGCGAGTCTCGAGTCACTTCTGGCGATTGAGGCAGTCGACAAGATTGATCCGCGACAGCAGCGCACTCCCCGGAATCGAGAACTGTTAGCACAGGGAGCGGGAAATGTAATCTGTGGTTTCTTAGGCGGGTTGCCCGTGAGTGCCGCGGTAATTCGTGGAACTGCAAATGTCAATGCTGGAGCACGGACACGATTTGCGACGGTTTCGCATGGTCTTTTATTGTTGACATGCGTCCTCCTTCTTCCTGCCTGGTTGAATGAAATTCCCCTAGCAACGCTCGCTGCTATTTTGATCAAGACAGGCTACCGATTAACGAACCCAAAACGGTACTATCAGTTGTGGCAAGAGGGATACTCTCAGTTCGTGCCATTCGTTGCAACAGTGCTTGCAATTGTTCTCACAGATCTTTTAGTTGGAATTGGAATTGGGCTGACCTGCAGTATTATTTTTATCTTGCACTCTAATTATCGGCGGCCACTTACTAAAAAACTTGAGCGACACACATCAGGAAATATAATTCGTGTTGAGTTGGCGAATCAGGTGACGTTTTTTAACCGTGCTGCGCTGCAGTCTGTTTTGTATGATGTTCCACCAGGGGGAACGCTGTTAATTGATGCTTCAAGTGCAGACTATATTGATCCTGACGTGATTGACTTATTGTCTGACTTTCAGAAAACAGGGGCACCGGCTCGTTGGGTCCAATTGAGTCTTGTTGGCTTCGGTGAACGGTACCCCAGCCTTCATGATGAAATACGATTTGTCGAGCATTCAAGCCATGAAGTACAGCAGTCGACAACTCCTGCAGAGGTGCTTGCGATGTTACTTGAAGGCAATGGTCGCTTTCGTGCAGGAGAACCTCTCAAGAGGAGTATGGAGAGGCAAAGGACTGCAACCGCGACTGGTCAGCATCCTTTAGCCGTAATTTTAAGTTGTATTGATTCACGTTCACCGGCGGAGGCTATTTTTGACCTTGGGCTTGGTGATGTTCTCAGTGTTCGTGTGGCCGGTAATATTACCACCGAGGAAGTGATCGGTAGTATTGAGTTTGCTGCGATTGTCGCCGGAGCAAAACTAGTGGCAGTTGTTGGGCACACGAGGTGTGGCGCGATTGAGTCATCTGTGACGAATTACTGTTGCCCTGATCAACCGCTTGTTCCGGAATGCGTTCATGCCAAAGGCATTCTTCGGGAGATAGCGAAGGTTGTGGACGAGGACGACTGCCGAGGTGTTGCAGCTTCGATGATGGAATCGCAGCAAGAAATTGTTGATTCAGTTTCGCGACGGAACGTGGTTCGTGTTGTTCGAAAACTGCTCGAGGGAAGTAAGGCAATTGCAGGCCAGGTGCATGGGCAGCGGCTTGGTGTTGTCGGAATGATGTATGACGTAGTCAGTGGCGAGGTGCACGTTATTGATGAGACTCGCCACGGAGTCTAGCTTACTGCTTGTGTTTTCGGTGAATATTTGGACGGGCGTCTAGCTCAAGATCAGCAATATCATTGCGTTCAATATGCTCCCAAGCAATTGCACCCATCGCAGCGTTATCCGTACAAAGGTTCATTGGAGGAATAAGAATCTTTGCACGATGTCGTTTTCCTAAATCTTGAAGGGCATGTCGTAGCACTTTGTTGGCCGTTACGCCACCTCCAACAGCGACAACATGGCAGCCTGTCTTCTGAATAGCTAAACTCACTTTGGCAACAACAGATTCGACAGCAGCTAGCTGAAAAGAGGCTGCAATATCAGCGCGTTCTTGGTCCGTTAAAGTTCGTGCATGTTCAGCCTCGGGTGGCAACACACGGTAGCGAACCGCCGTTTTGAGACCACTGAAACTAAAATCAAGACGAGAGGAGTCGTTCGCAAGTGGGCGTGGAAATCGGTGGGAAAGTGGATCGCCATTTTGTGCCAGTTTTTCAATCTGTGGTCCACCAGGATATCCGAGTCCAAGCAGGCTGGCGACTTTATCAAAGGCTTCGCCAACAGCATCATCTATAGTGCCTCCGAGAGCCTTGAGAGCAATTGGACTATGCAATTGAAAGAGTGAGGTGTGGCCTCCACTCGCTACAAGCCCAATCGCTGGATATGCTAGATCTTCACCGAATACTAATCGGCAGGCGTAGAGGTGTGCAGCAACATGATCATACCCAATGAGAGGTATTTGCAGCGACGCAGCGATTGCTTTCGCAGTCGAAAGACCAATGAGAAGTGAGCCGATCAGTCCAGGGCGAATAGCCACCGCCACTGCTTTGAGTTGTGATTGTTGAATACCAGCTTCGTTGGTTGCCTGATCAACGATTGGAATAATACGCTCAACATGTGCACGTGACGCAATTTCGGGTACGACACCCCGCCAGCGAGCATGTAGCTCATCTTGGCTCGCCACAACGCTAGAAAGAACCTGTCTCTCTTGTGAAATGATTGCAGCAGCTGTTTCATCACAGGTTGTCTCAATTGCGAGCAGTGGCATGGCCCAAGTTTACCCCAGCAGTTTCCCCGTACCTACTGGCTTAGGTTATTCATTGCAAATCATGATTAATAGTCGTACCACATGCCGATGCCAGCACGATTCTGATTCAGTGCGGTAATTTTTCCCGTTGTGGGATTGGTCTCTGTAAATTCATACTGCGGGTCAGAGCCGTAAAGATATTCAAATCCAATCCGAAACAGTTTTTCACTTTTATAGCCTCGCCAAGCCCATCCAGCCTGAGCACAGACGTTTCCTCCCCAGTTGAGTTCTTGACGAGTCATTCCGTTCACGGCAAAAAATGGTGCCCCTCGAATTCCTGTTGGTCTAGCCTGAATTAATTCAGTACCGAATTGGAATTCCCACGGTTTTGATCCGCCAGCATTGAAGAAGGACCAGCCGACTTCGCCATAAAGCCGAAGCCAGTCATACATGTAGTACGAATTACCAAAGACAAACACATCACGAACATAGTTCACTCGTTGAAATGTTGGATATTTTATATAGAACTCGTCGCCGATATGCGCACTATTGTGATAGTACGCAAGTTTCGTCTGCCAGCGACCAATACCGTAGACCAATGGAATACCAAAGCGGTAATCAGC
>JBDOMQ010000403.1:0-5542 GCA_039831725.1 Pirellulales bacterium | reverse complement strand
GGCGGAGAGAAAATAAGATTTTTTGATAACACATTACGAAGTAGTGAACTTTTGAAATATTGTATTGAGCCACGGAGGTCTCGTGAAGTTTTTGTCGTCATCAATCGTATGCGCTGGATTCACGACCGAGGCCCGTCGTCACTTTTTCGAATATGAAGGCCATTGATCTGAGACGATCATGATCCGATCGGCTGCTCGGTCCAGGTTTCCCGTTGAACGATCCGGACAAAGCATGACCGGGCGATCAGAGTGCCCAAATTGCTGCTCAACCCAGTGGTCAATTTCCCTTGATGGAATGGCTTGTACCTGATTTGGTGACAACGCGAGCCAGTGAGGCTTTCTCATCAACCGGTAGTTCCAGTCACCTGCCTGTGGAAGTTCGTCGACTTCCGACGAGTGAATCCAAAGGCCCCGCAAGTGAGCCGCATGAAGTCGGCTATGTGTTCGATCTGGGAATGGATTGCTTGGGTGATAAAAAATACAACCACGAACAAATGCCTCGCGACAATCGGCGTTGATTGGCCCATCGAGACTCTGTTTTAGTTGGTGCCCGAAAAGGTGGTTCATTTTGCTGTCAAGAGTGTCGCGTGAGTTGGGACCGATATAGTCACTGGGAAAGGAATGGGGTTGTGGGAAGTGCAAGAAAAATTTGACAGCCGTCTCCCAGTGAATAAGCCGATCCTGTTCGTTACGAAAGACGAGATCAATTTCTCCAATAGTTCGCCCCGCACGCGTGATCTGCTCGTTGCAAACGAGAACCTCAAGACCACGGATATACTTGATCCAATAGAAGACTAATGATTCAAAGTAGCGTCCAACTGATACATGTGGATTCTTGGTGAGAAAGTCTTGTAGATGATCAGCATTAATCTCTGATTGATTTAAAAACGGTTGGTCACTCGCAACGCTGAATAATTCATCATGAGCACCTGTCGGAGCCACCCCTCCCGAGACGGCAAGGAGCGATGGACTATTGGCCACCCACAACAGGTCACGCACGAAGATTGTCGCGAGTGATTCGTTTTCGGCTGCGTCCATTTGAAGATTGACCTTCCCGGGATTCAATGAACGCGTCTAGATAATTTTTTATAGATCATTGCCACTCAGTATCACGACCAATGAATGACCTGAAACCTGAAATCTGTTTCAACACCTACGTGAATTGGTGAGCAACATCATTTCGTGGATGTAAGTCACAGAATTATTTTGCGATGTCCAAGCATTGAACTTGTCCAATACCCCGAAGGGCTGTGCACCCGTTCAGTTTCTCATTGAGAAAACTCTTGAAATCCTAGCAACTTTTTGTGTTTTTGCCTTCGATGTATCACCAAAAGCAAGCAGAGCAAGCACTTACACCTCCTGCCTTTTTCATATCTACCGTTTGTCTACAGAAGATTTACTCTACAACAACGATTCACGTTCTTTTCAGAAAAATATATCGCTCAAAATTTTTCCCGAGAAGATTACGCTGATCCTTCCAGCTTCGGCACGAGGACGTAGCAAGTAATCTTAGTTACGCACGTGTCGTTTACTCTCGGTCTTGCATAGCCCCATTGTGTTCGCAATGAGACGATCCAACCAGCGATCGGGTAAGAGGCGTGGGAGGGTCCAATACTTAAGCCGTTCACTGCAGACGACGTATCTCGTCTTAGGGATTTTTGCCTCGATGGCCTTGCGAATTACACGCGCCACGTGCTCTGGTGGCAATGCATGTTGTTTGAATTCCTCGAGATCAATTCGGTCGATAACTTCACTGTAGGTTGGGTAAGGACACTCGTTGTACGTCTCGCCAGCCTTGTCCCAAATAGGTGTACGGATTGGACCGGCTTGGACTACGCTCACGTCGACTCCGAAGAGCATCAGCTCTCTTCGCCAGGCATCTGAAATTGCCTCGACGGCATGCTTGGAGGCAGCATATGCACCCATCATTGGCAAGGCAATCCGTCCAGAAGTGCTACTCATATTCACGATTTTGCCCGGTGACTTCCCCTGCAAAAACGGCAAGAACGCACGGGTCACATTGAAAACCCCCATCACGTTGACATCTAAATGTCGTTGCATCATCGAATGTTGAATCTCTGACAGTGGCCCTGGCAGCGAGATGCCCGCATTATTAACAAGTCCGTGTAATCCATCTCTCGAGAGTTCAGCGGACACCTGTTGAACAGCCCGCTTGATTTGCTCGTTGTCCGTGACATCGAACAGCATAGGAGTGAAAGAACTTGGGAAATCACTGATCAGCTGTCCCGCATCTTCCTCTTTGCGGACACTTCCAAAAACGGAATAGCCTCGCGACAGCAATTCAACCGCAACTGCTTGTCCAATTCCGCTGGAAACACCAGTCACAACGACATGATTCATAATTTTAACTGAATGAGAAAAGACAACCATTAATCAGAGCACTGTGCACTGAGAACAAATTACGATCCTAGTTACAGCGTTTTCGTAAGACAAACACAAAAAACAAGGCGGCAGCAATGTGAATGGGAGAGTGATCATAGATTCGACAATTGCAACTCTCTGCACGCTCGTTTCTCGCGATTGCTTCAGTGGCTTGCTCAATTCGGCTGACGCAAAGAAGCACGAGAGGAACCTCGCTGCTAGAAATAGCAGATTGACCAGGCGACGCACGCACCCATTCATGCTGCACCTTGATCACGATCAACGAGAAACATCTGGCTTCACAATCGACTTTCGCGGCATCAATAATTGCTCGGTGTGACCACAACCAAAGAAAGAACTCTTGAGACCTGATACGGCACTGAGAGCTATCGCTCGTGCAACAGGAAAGAGCACTCGCATGAACAGCGACCTGCTCAAGATTTCATATGAGTCCGCCACAGTTGCCTGAACAAATAAACCGGAAAAAGATTGAACTATCACTACGTTGGTGACGTTACGATCAGAGGGTAGATCTGCTTTTCAAACCACCCGTTTATTTAAGTGATATACAAAAAACTAATTCCCCAAAAAAACTTTTGATCCAATATTCCCCGAAACGAAAACTCTTCTTTTCAATTCAAACGACCACTCACAATCAGGGGCAAGGCAAACGAAGCTGAAGCTTATTTGACCTCGGCATGTGCCCTCTGTAGACGAGACAGCATTTTTACCCTCGTAATATTTTGTGACCCTATGGCTAGAAAATCATGGAGATGAATGAGGTGCAATTCCAACCAGTTAAAAAGCTGAAGGCAAAACCATCAAAGATACTCTTTCGTACGATATTCAGACCTCATTGATGCAAATCATTCCACGCGAAGAAGAATCGACGCGACACACGCTATGCACAATATAAAGAGGTGGGTTTGCAATAGGTGGCAGAAGACAGGAAACTACGCACTTAGGTATCAAAAAAGCATTGGGGAGGAATCAGATGTTTGCATGCACAAGCTCCCGTAGACACAAGGCGTTTACTTTAATTGAACTTCTTGTTGTGATTGCAATTATTGGCATTCTTACTGGACTTCTGCTCCCAGCCGTTCAGATCTCGCGAGAGTCTGCTCGTCGCACTAATTGTTCAAACAAAATGCGCCAGCTTGGAATCGCCATCCAGCAATACCACAACGCGATACAGCGTTACCCAGCTGCCAGACAAACAACCACAAATTACTTGGCTCCCACACAGTTTTCTGTTCTCCCTAAACATCTCGTTGGGATTGCTGAGGAGGGTGATACATTCCCACCCCGAATTGAACAGGTCGGGAGTTGGCTCTTACAAGTTCAACCATTTCTTGAAGAACATAAAGGATGGGACTTATGGAAGCTGCCCACAACACTGACTGAAGTGTATGCTACCCACCGTGCCGTGAGTGAACTTCGTATCAACAGCTTCGTCTGCCCATCAGACTGGCGAGCCTCTTCGAAAAACAACCCTTGGGGATACGGCATGACGAACTTTATTGCCATCAGCGGGAACAACGAATATCTCGACGCCGAGGGCCACGCCTGCAATGCAACAAATGGAGTTTTCCCGACTCAGAACTGGTCATGGTCCCGGCGGCCGAAAGTGACATCGGCCAATATTACCGCAGGGCTTGGCCATGTCACGATCGTTGGAGAACGACCAGTCTCCGCGGATCTATACTTTGGTCGTTGGACAATGACAGATTTCGATACCGTTCTTGCAAATCCAAACATGGAATTTTCAGTAGTGACGAGTGACGACCTGGGCAACCCTTGTTCGTCACCCGGTTTTTTTCAGGACGATGACGCAAACAATCCGTGCGCTGCAACCCATTTCTGGAGTCTTCACCCAGGAGGTGGATCATGGCTCATGGCGGACGGGAGCGTACATTTCCTCACGTACGGTGTTGCGACAACAATTCTTTCAGCAATGGCAAGTGTAGATGGCACTGTCCCAGACGCGACTACTTTCACCTCTCCTGATTAAGGGCTTAACATTGCAAAACGACATCCAATCCTTCCAGAAAAAACTTGAGGATCTTATTGAGTGGTCTGTCCTGCATCAAGGAAAATTTTTCGCTGGCATACTCGCAACTGTAGTAGTCCTGACTACCTGTTCTTATCTATGGCAGATGATCGACGGCCTCGGCCAAACTTCTCTCACAGGAGTGGCCTCATTAGATGGACAACCGATTGGTTACGGCACAGTAACGATCATCACACAGGACAATACGATTTTGACTAGTCACATTTCACCCGATGGAACGTATACATTTCCATCTATCAAGCCGGGGAAATTACGGGTAGCCGTCTCTAGCCCAAACCCACGATCAGTATTCGAGCAAATGAATAACAAGGATAGTATCGCCGTAACAGACCAGCCGACGCCACGCCAGAATCGACTTGGCGATGTAAAAAATAGTGGTCTAACAACAGTTGCAGCACCAAACAGCAAACCGCCTCCAAAGACTGTTTCCCAAACAGCACAGCAAAAACTATGGAGACCCCTTCCCGGGCGATACGCCAACCCAGCGACTTCTGGACTCACAATTACGGCAACGGCAGCACAAGAAATTCACGAGTTAAGGCTCGAGACTCCGCAGAAGCTCGAAAGTGACACGCTCTCTAATCGGAATCCACAAGATTAACTTCCAGAGGCTCGCTCTAACGAGTTTCGAGCGTGACTAATCATCCCGACTATAGTTCTCCAGAAAGCGGTGGACAGAAAATCTCGTTAAGTCGGAATGAGCAACATAAGTACGAGACTTTTCATTCAACTGCTTCGGTCCTTTGCTGCGGCCATTGTTTGGCTGAGGACTTGCCAAAAGACACAAAGAAAATCCTCAGCCAGGCAGTTGCCATGGCAAAGAATTAAAATTGTGAGCATGAAGTACTTTGTATGCTTCGTCTTTTGCTCCAGTAGCTAGGCATCTAGCACTCGTTCAGATTTGTGTAGCAGTCACACGCCTGTCTTACCAATGGTCAGGCGTTGAGATTGCGTTCTTGTTTTGTCGTTGCTGTGCGTCTCCACGATTTGCGTGCTGTTTTTTTAAATGGCCTCACAGTTCGACTTTTGCCAGCAAGGGAAGCCGTTCGCGGCTGGAAACAACTACGCCCCCCGGCTTTCCGATGGTGA
>JBDOMQ010000352.1:0-5552 GCA_039831725.1 Pirellulales bacterium | reverse complement strand
GCTCGGTGTTGACATACCTTCGGACAAAAAGACTGTTTATTCGCTCCAGTACCTTTATGGCGTTGGGCCTCGCGTTGCGAGAGAGCTTTGCCGTAAGGCGGGCGTAAGCCCTGAGGCTCAGGCAAGAGAACTTCACGAGGACGAGTTGGCGCGGATGGCTTCGTTACTCGATAAGGATTATGTGGTTGAGGGGCAATTGCGAAGACAAGTTGCCCAAGGGGTTTCCCGCTTGAAAGATATCGGCTGCTACCGTGGGCTTCGTCATCGACGTGGGTTGCCAGTTCGTGGGCAGCGGACTCGAACAAATGCGAGGACTCGTAAGGGGCCGAAGAAGACGGTTGCTGGTAAGAAGGGTGTTAAGGATTTGAAATAATTGATGGCGTCTACGTTGGCAAGAACGTAAGGCAGGTGCTGTTTCAAAACCAAGCGACACAAAACAAAAGAATTTGACAAGAAGGAAAGTGGTAAGCCCGATCAAGCGAATCAGGGTGAATGAATAATGGCCAAGACAGCGAAAACAAAAAAGAAAAGTGTGTCATCTGGGATAGCTTTCATTGACGCAACTTTTAATAACACAACGGTTACAATCACAGACCAGCGGGGCGACACGCTTTGTTGGGCAAGTGGCGGAACTTGTGGTTTTAAGGGAAGCCGTAAAGGCACCCCATTTGCCGGACAAATGGCGGCTCAACAGGCGGCTGAAAAGGCATCAAAGTTTGGCGTGAAGGACCTCGAAGTCCGTGTAAAAGGTCCGGGGAGTGGTCGCGAAAGTGCGATTACGGCTCTTCAGGGGGCCGGCATGAATGTGAAGAGTATTGAAGACATTACTCCACTACCTCATAACGGGTGTCGCCCACCAAAGAAACGGCGTGTTTAAAGTTGAAGTCGACTTTGATGTTCAAATGTCATCAAAAGTCGACTTCCTGAGAGTGTGATTTGAGAACAAAAGGTACTAAGGAGAACCATATGCATATCCGCTGGCGAGGCCTCGAACTACCAGGTTCCGTTGTCGCCGATACCGCGACGCTGACGAATACTTATGGCAAGTTTACAGCCGAACCTTTTGAGAGGGGTTTTGGGACGACGGTTGGAAATAGTCTTCGACGTATTCTGTTGTCAAGCCTTGAGGGCAGCGCTGTAACCCAAATTAAACTTGGGGGAGCACAGCATGAGTTTACGACGATAAAGGGTGTGCAGGAAGATGTGACAGACATCGTCCTTGCTGTGAAAAGTATGGTCGTGAAGAATCACAGTGATTCGACACGAGTTGTTCATGTCGAAAAGAGCCTGAAGGGCCCGATCACGGCTGCTGATGTTCAGACAGATGAGTCCGTTGAAGTTGTAAACAAGGATCTTGTTCTCGCCACTCTCACCGATGACGTTCCGTTTGAACTTGAAATGGTGATTGAAAATGGTCGTGGGTATGTGCCGAGTAGTGAGCACAGTCCGGATGGTCATGAGATTGGTATTATCCCTGTTGACGCGGTATTCAGTCCGGTTACTCGTGTGCGATACGAGGTTGAGGAAACGCGTGTCGGTCAGAAAACAAACTATGACAAGCTGACTCTTGAAGTGTGGACGGATGGCACAATTACTCCGGAAATGGCACTTGTTGAGGCAGCGAAGATTCTTCGCAAACACCTCAATCCGTTCGTTGGGTACACCTCTCCAGGTGCATCGATACATGCTGCTTCAGGTGACACTGCCTCTGCAGCTGAAGGTGTTCTTGACCTCGAAAAGCTCGAGGCTCCCCTTGAGAGTCGCCTTGGGATGCTGGTGTCCCAATTGAATCTTTCGCACCGTGCTGAGAATAGTTTGATTCGTAATGATATTACGACTCTCGGGCAGTTGGTTGCGAAGACACGAGAAGAGGTTGCAAATTTGCAGAGTGCCGGCGAAACGACGCTACAGGAAATTGAAGAGAAACTAAAAGAACTCGGTGTCTCGTTTGGTATGGAGTCGGCAGGAATGCATTCCTGAATTTCGGTAAGCCATTTTAGTGATCGAAAGAAGAAAAGGTTGAACAATGCGTCATCGTCGCAAGGGCAGAGTGCTTGGTAGAAGCCCCTCTCACCAACGGGCTATGCTTCGAAATCTTGCTTCCTCTCTTGTTCTTACGGAGCGAGAGTTCGAGCCAGGTGAGCCCGGCGCTCCGAAAGTGCCTGGACGTATCGTGACAACTGTCGCGAAGGCTAAGGAAGTGCGTCCGTTGGTAGAACGATGTATTACGATAGCCAAACGAGGACTGTTGGCAGAACAGGCAGCTGAAGCATTTGCAGCGTCCGCTGAGCGAGATACCGCAGAATGGAAGAAGTGGCGGCAGAGTGAGCAGTGGCAAAAGTGGGCTCAGGCTATGGCTCCTGCGGTTACTGCTCGACGTCGGGTTCTGAGATTGCTCGGTGATAAGCAAGCAACTCGAATTCTTTTTAACGAGGTGGCACCCCGGTTTGCTAATCGTCCTGGTGGCTATACGCGTATTCTCAAGCTGGCAATGCCTCGTCTCGGTGATGCAGGTCCTCGTGCGATCCTTGAGTTTGTAACTGAATCTGTCTCAGCTGCGCCAGTTGCCCCTGAACTCGAAACAGTTAGTTCGTAACCAAGTTTCTTTCGAATAAGACAGGGCTGTTGGCAGGTTCACTCGTTTTGCACGTAGCGTGTAAACTTGACTCCTGCGTGCTACCGGGAAAATATATAATCGTCTGACTGCGCGATTGTCTGAGATAGCCGTGAGGGTGCCGAATGATGATACGGAAATACCCAAGGAAATATGGCGGCGGTTTAATGAGTCAAATTGAGGGGAGGCTCTATTTGGCTTCAATGGTGCTGTTCGTTCTTTTATGTCACACCATGTCGGTCTCTGCTGACAATTCATCAACTATTCCTCAGGTTGCATTTATTGATAGCCAGATTGAGACAGCTTGGGAAGACGCCGATATCAAGCCAGTGGAGCAAGCTACGGATCTCGAATGGTGCCGACGTGTTTACTTGGACCTCATCGGAAGAATTCCGGCCGTTGAAGAGTTGTTACGGTACAAGAATGACAACAGTCACAACAAGCAATCAGTTCTTGTTGATCGTCTCCTCGGCGAAGAATACATCGAGGAATATGCAAAGCATTGGGCGAATGTTTGGACAACAATACTTGTTGGCCGAGATGATGGAAATCGGATGATCGATCGAGATGGTATGCGGCAATATTTGCAGTCTTCATGGGAGTCAAACATCCCTTACGATCAATTTGTCGAGGA
Source organism: Pirellulales bacterium (assembly GCA_039831725.1). GTDB lineage: Bacteria > Planctomycetota > Planctomycetia > Pirellulales > UBA1268 > UBA1268. The sequence goes on along the minus strand of JBDOMQ010000352.1, from coordinate 2,304 downwards.
GTTGCTTACCGCAACTGGAGATAATGCCACAAGGGAAGAAGCGACGTCATTTAATGGAGCCACGAATTTTTTAAGCGGAAAGCTTGCCGATGGAGCTTTGCAGGCAACAGCTAAAACAGCACAGATTTTCTTAGGGCTCCAGGTCCAATGCACGCAATGCCATAATCATCCTTTTAACAGTGGCGTAAAACAGAACCAGTTTTGGGAGCTGAATGCATTTTTCAGACAGACCCGAGCTCTGCGGCGGTTTGACGGAGGGCGTCGTGTTGCATGGATTGAACTGGTCGACGAAGACTTCGCGGGTCAGGGAGGTGATCCAGACCAAGCAGAGATTTTCTATGAGCTGAGAAATGGTTTAGTTAAAGTTGCCTATCCTGTTTTTGTTGATGGGACTGAGATCTCACGAAGCGGGCTCCTGCCGGGAATGCTCGACGACGGAACACCGTACGGCGTGAATCGTCGCAGGGAATTGGCTTCTTTGATTCGTTCGCATCCATTGTTTCCCAAAGCTGTTGTGAATCGCGTTTGGACATATTTTCTCGGTTATGGATTCACCGCACCAGTAGATGATTTTGGTGCCCACAACCCACCAACGCACCCTGCGTTACTGGATGGGCTTTCTCAACGATTCACAGAATACAGTTATGATCTCAAGTCATTGATGCGTTGGATTGTCCTATCAAAACCATATAGCCTCTCCAGTCGTATGAAGGGAGGAACGACAACAGACGCGCCGGACTCGGGTGGGCAACCACACTTCAGCCGTTTCTATGTCAGGCAAATGCAGCCAGAGCAACTCTATGATTCTTTGCTCATAGCTACCAAAGCAGACCAAAGCGATTCTGTAGGTCGTCAAGATCGCTGGTTGTCGCAATTTGTAATTGCGTTTGGTACAGATGAGGGTGATTCAAGCACAACATTCAATGGAACAATTCCTCAGATACTGATGTTGTTCAATGGTGATCTGATTCAGGCAGCTACATCACTTGACCAGGATGGGTTTCTTGACCAAATAGTGGCGGCAAACCAAACAAATCGAGACAAGATAAATGCCCTGTATGTTGCCGCTCTTGCAAGGTGGCCATCGTCGAGTGAGCTACGATATGCAAATCGCCTGCTCCTTGCTCGCAAGGGACAAGTGAAAGAGGCATTGCAAGATGTATGGTGGGCACTACTGAACTCGAACGAGTTTATTTTAAATCACTAACGGGGGCTGGTGGTATATGGATAAGAAAAGTTATCGATCTGAAACATGTGGGCAGGAAAGCCGTAGGCATTTTCTCTCACATCTCGGTGGATTGGCAGCGCTATCAACTCCCTTTGCATCATTTACGAATTCGCTGCTTGCCAATGCCGAAGAGCTAAAAAAACAGCATAAGTCTGCGATCCTTCTGTGGATGGGTGGAGGTCCAAGCACCATGGATATCTGGGATCTCAAGCCAGGTCAGGCAACAGGTGGACCATTTCAGCAGATTTCAACATCTGTTGACGGTATTGCGATCAGCGAACACATGCCAATGACCGCAAAGCAAATGCACCATCTTGCAATTGTTCGTTCGATGAGTACTCGCGAAGCTGATCATCAAAGAGGGCGTTACTACATGCACACCGGGTTTGTTCCAAATCCAAATGTAGAGCATCCCGGTTATGGGTCATTGATTGCCCATGAATTAGCAACGGCAGTCCCATCACTCGAAATTCCACCTTTTGTTTCAGTTGGTGGTGGTAGTGTTGGTCCGGGTTTTCTAGGCACAACATGGGCGCCATTTGTTGTTAGTTCTCAGGGGGACGTGAAAAATCTTGAGTCACCAGTGTCTCAAGAGCGGCTTGTCAGTAGGCTGCAAATGCTTGCAGCCATTGAGAATCGATTTGTTGAGGAGCGGAGAGGACAACTGCCAGAAGATCACCGTGAAGTCGTTGGTAAGTCGGTTCAACTCATGTCAAGCAGCCAACTGGCGGCGTTCAAGGTGTCGGAGGAGCCAGCATCTGTGCGAGAGAGATACGGAGAGACGAATTTTGGGCGGGGGTGTTTGATGGCTCGGCGCCTGGTGGAAGTTGGTGTGCCTTTTGTTGAAGTCAATCTTGGTGGTTGGGATAACCACAGTAATATTTTTGGAACACTGGCTGACCAAAGATTGCCAAATCTCGATAGAGCTATGAGTGCATTGATCGCTGATCTTGCTGATCGAGGCATTCTAGATACGACCGCTGTCATTTGGATGGGTGAATTTGGTAGAACACCAACAATCAATGGAAACGGTGGTCGCGATCACTGGGCCCGAAGTTGGAGTGCTGTTGTTGGTG
>JBDOMQ010000080.1:0-5577 GCA_039831725.1 Pirellulales bacterium | reverse complement strand
CTATATACCAGGAACTCTACGATCATCTCAACGATCCACATGAAACAGTTAACGTTGCACATTCACAGCAGAAAGAAGTTGTACGCCTATCACGCGAACTTCAACATCTTTTAGGAAACTAAACGTAATCTTCGTTTCCCCACGTGCTCTTATTTTGAATTCAATACACGACGAGTTCCTTGCCATCCTTCAGAATGCCATGCCCCGAGGCGTTTAATATCTGGTGCATACAGAGGAGAATCAATGACGTTTTCATTTTCTTGGGGATCCTCACGATGGTCGTACAACTCTGTGAATACGACCTTGTTGTCTTTTTTCTGATCCACCCACACCGTATACCGAAAACGATCTGTTGTCATTGAATAACCCATAATATTCCCGCGTGGATATTGTGAAAAAGCAGCACGCTTCCGAGGGCCACTTGGGTTTTGAAGAAGCTCAGCAAAACTGTCGCCTTCAAGATGTCGAGGTTTTTCAAAACCAGCAAGGTCACAGAGTGTTGGATAGATATCAACAAACTCGACTGGCGAAGCAATCGCTTCACCAACAGACTTCTGTTGCGGTGCAACCATAATCAATGGAGAACGAGTATCGAGTTGGACATTTGTATGCTTACACCAACAGCCATGTTCTCCGAGTTTCCAACCATGGTCGCCCCACACAACGACAATTGTATCCTCAGACAATCCGGACTCTTCAAGTCCTTTCAGCACTCGACCAATGCATGCATCAATAAAACTTACAGCCGCATAATATCCATGCCTCAGTTTTTTTGATGTCTCTTTGTCTAAGGGCCCTTTTGCCGGTATGCCTTCATAATTCCGCAGCTCACCGAATGTTGTCAGTGCTTTACTATACGCGTTCTTCGGTGCGAAGGGGTTTGGAGCCAGCCCAATGTCCTGCGGCTTGTAAAGATCCCAATACTTCTTTGGTGAATTAAACGGAAGGTGCGGATTCTGAAATCCCACAGCCAAGAAAAAGGGCTGATCCGTATGTGAAAGCTGCTGTATCGTTTGCACGGCCAATGTCGCAAGCGCGCCGTCTGAATATTCCTCATCATCAACTTCTGCCGATTCAGTTGGTGGACCTCGACTTGCTCTACTGAGATCTTTCCCTTTCAGACCTTTTTTCCTTGCAGCCCGCTTCTTCTCATCCATACGAGTAAGATTTCTTTCAAGAACATATCGAGAACCAGTACCTGGCTTCAGTGCTGGCTCTGACCACGAAACCGCATCATCAAAACCACCGTGATATATCTTCCCCATGCTGATCGAACGATAGCCACGATCTTTAAAATGCTGAGAAACAGTCACCACATCAGGAACATGATCACGAAAATGTGTATTAAGATCCCAAACCTTTGTTGAGTCAGGGCGCAAACCGGTCATCAAACTTGTACGAGAAGGTGAACACACCGCCTGCTGGCAGTGTGCGTTGAAGAAAACCGTACCCCGTGAAGCCAACTTATCGAGATGTGGGCTATGAATATGCTCGCAACCAAAGCAACCAAGTTCAGGCCGTAAATCATCCACTGCGATAAAAAGAACATTTGGCTGACTTTTTGCAACAACCGAAATCAGAGTGATAAAAAAACAACACACAAAACGTAAGGCCACATGCCTGACGATATGACTCGATCTAAAACTGTTTGTGCTCAAAAACATGGCATACATAACGTGAGACATACCAACTCCGTCTAGGCTTCAACGTTTTGGATTTATTTCGAGAGTTACCTTTTTGAGTTTTCCCGTAAAACGGCTGTTTCGGTGAGGTCCTAGCTGATGCCCTACAACTGGCGATCCGCGATCACAGGCAACATCAGCTCCTTCATCAATTGAGTACTGACTTGGAATGGTACGGTTAATACGAGCAGAAACAGGTGATTCCTCATTCACAATCAGATTCACATCGCCACCTGCCCCTTTCCCACCTCCGTCATACTGAAAATCAACAACAATAGTGTTGGAACCAGGCTGGAGAGGCTGGCTTGATTTCACAACTATTCTGTCACCTAAATCGTTGTACACGTAACTCGCGAACCCATCCTCAACAAATATGGCCCAGCCACCAAAGCGACCGCCTTGGGCAAATATCACACCATTAGCTTCTTCCGTTATCTCAACTTCAGCAGTTACTCTGCTTGAACAGTTCTTAATGCTCAGAAGTGCATTCTCATTAATATTAATTGCACCCGGATACAGGGTAAGACGTGTGCGGTCACCCATTAATGTTGGCCGACCAGCGACCTCCGGCAAAAGACGCTCTAGCAAGCGATCATCAAGAGGAAAAGCTCCGTTCTCCACTGCCTCTTTAACAAATTGCTCTTTCATTGCCGCAAGTCGATCAGGGTATTGGCTCGATAGATCGTGCGCAAGGCTGAAGTCTTTTCGTGTATCAAATAACTGCCAACCAGTATCGTCTTTTATTTCATTAAGTTTCTTGTTTTCCCACGGAAGCTTAACCGTTGCACGAGCCAACCACCCGTTATTGTAAATTGCACGATTACCAATGATCTCAAAATACTGGATCGAGTGTTTTTCTTTCGCAGCACGATTATCGAATGCATACATCAAGCTTGTCCCTTGCATTGGAACTTGAGGCACACCATTTACAACGGTTGGTTCGGCAATTCCCGTGGCTTCAAGTACCGTCGGTGCTATATCAATCACATGACTAAACTGACTTCGAATCTCACCTTTTGCCTTAATTCCTGCAGGCCAGTGAATGACTGTTCCGTTCCTTGTGCCGCCAAAGTCACCGGCAACCTGCTTTGTGAAAGCAAATGGTGTATCAAACGCGATTGCCCATCCAACCGACATATGCGGATAGGTCGCACGGCCACCCCATTCATCAAAATGAGAAAGTTGCTCGTCAACTGTCTCCTGTCTGCCATTAAGCATGTTGCCCCAGTTCCAGTTCCCTGTGTGGTTCCCCTCTGCACTGGTACCGTTATCACCAGAAATATAAATAACAAGAGTGTTATCAGTCTTTCCAAGATCGTCGATTGCACCAAGGAGCCGACCTACTTGATAGTCGGTATACTCTGCAAAGGCTGCGAAAACCTCTGCCTGCCGAGCAAATATTTTTTTCTGATTCTCTTCCAATGAATCCCAAGCCGGAATACTATCTGCCGTTTTGGCCAGTTTCGTTCCAGCAGGCGCCACACCCATTTCAATTTGTCGAGCCAGAGTCTCTTCGCGGAGAACGTCCCAGCCGGCATCGAACTTTCCTCGATATTTCTCGCACCACTCACTGGGAACCTGATGCGGTGCGTGCACACCCGGCGCCGAGTAATATATGAAGAATGGTTTTTCTGGCGTCATCGAGTGCTGCTGGTTGACCCACTCAATTGATTCCCGAGTCATGTCATCTGCAAGGTGATAGCCCTCATGATCTGGAAAATCTATATTCGTTACTCCATCGTGTAACGTTGGTTCGTACATGTTCTCTTCAGCCCCAATGAACCCATAAAACTTTTCGAACCCCTGACGAGTTGGCCAGGTATCCTGAGGCCCTGAGACAGTTGTTTCACGACCCAGGGTTGAGTGCCATTTACCAAAGGCTGCCGTGTTGTATCCGTTGAGCCTCAAAATCTCTGCAAGTGACGCTGTGTCATTTGGGAGACGACACGTATTACCCGGAAAACCTGTTGCTATCTCGGGGATTGAACCCATATTGAGCACGTGATGGTTCCGACCGTGCCGCAAGGCTGCACGTGTTGGTGCACAGAGTGCCACAGTATGAAATCGGTTGAATCTCAACCCGTTTGAAGCAAGATGGCCGAGCGTTGGCATCGCTATCGGACCACCAAATGATGCGGGGCCCCCGAACCCAAGGTCATCAAGCAGTATCACTACAACGTTTGGCGAACCTGTAGGAGCCGAGATACGATCGTCCTCTGGCATGCTCACTTTAGAGGGATCGACTTCATGAACGGTTGGATGGCGGACATCGGCAACAGGAAGATGCTGACGCACGTCACCTACTCTGCCGGCTGAGTTTTCCTCGGCTCTAGCTTTTTGAAAAACACCGAGAACCAAAAAACAGACAACTGTTACGTAACGGAGCAACTGAATACTCTTAGAAATACTCAATGACGATAAAAACATTTCCCCTCCTGAAATAAAAATTGTAAGAACGTTCACAGAACGACGTTCCATGACCTTTCTACTTTTATTCAACCAAAAGTTAACTTGTTATGGTATGTACACTCTATGAGATTGCAATCTCAGACAACTCGTTAGTGCTATTTTGCAAGATCTTACTCTCATTACAAACTTCTTCTAAACCTTGGAGTCCCAAGACCAATGAACCATTCGCTCGGGCAGTACAACCCTGCCCTTAAGACATGTACGAAGACGTACGTCTTCTCACTTTGCATTTCATTGATCGCATGGAATTCAGCATTGGCCGAGGTTCGTCTCCCTCGTTTTTTTTCGGACAATATGATCCTGCAACAGAACCAGAAGAATGCGATCTGGGGCTGGGCAGACCCTGGCGAAGAAGTTGTTGTTCGCACCAGTTGGGAAGCTACTTCTTCAACAGTCACAGACAGTGAGGGACGATGGAAAGTTTTTTTAAAAACGCCATCGCATGGGACAGGACATTCACTTCGTATTGGTGGCTCAAACACAATCATCATTAACAATGTCGCCATTGGTGAAGTCTGGCTTTGTTTAGGGCAATCCAATATGGGCTGGTCAGTCCAGAACAGCTTTGAAGCAGATGGTGAATCAGCAGTTGACCTTCCGAACCTAAGAATTTTTAAGTCTGCCCGAGAACATTGGCATAAGCCCCTTGCGGAAAATCGTGACAGACTTTCCGTTTGGAAACCCTGTACTCCCGAATCCGCAATGGAAACCTCTGCAGTTAGTTATTTCTTTGGAAAGACCATCCACCAAGAACTTGGCATTCCTGTTGGCATCATTCAACGTGCATATGCGGGAACACCAATTGAAGGATGGCTTCCGTGGGATGAACAAAAGAATGACCCACGATCAAAAGCCCAGAAAAAACTGTTTGAAGACACAGCTTCACGCATGGCAGAGAAACGAGGCGAAACAGTCGAAAAAGCAATCGCAACCTTTGAGGCCGAATTAGCTAGCTATAACGCCAAAATTGATGCTGGTGAAACAATGAAGAACAAGTTCAAACAACTCACCCCTCCGATTATTACTCGCCCAGCAACGCTCGGACATCAGTTTCCGGAGAATATTTTCAATGCCATGGTCGCACCAGTTACCCCCTTCGGAATTCGTGGCATCATCTGGTATCAGGGAGAACGGAACTCGAAAAACGTTCCTCAGGCGCTGCACTATCAACACCAACTGGAAACACTTGTGAACTTCTATCGCAAGGAATGGCACCAGAAATCGAATGGTCATATGCCAGAAGATTTCCCTGTTCAAATAACTCAACTCCCAAGCTGGCACGCCCCACAGTCCGCTCCTACTGAAGGCATTGAATCTCCTTGGGTTGTCAATCGTGAGTCTATGCGTCTCGCGACAAAGAATCTTTCAAATACATATATGGCGGTCTCCATCGACACAGGGGACGCGATAGGATTACATCCAAAAA
>JBDOMQ010000191.1:0-5587 GCA_039831725.1 Pirellulales bacterium | reverse complement strand
TCCGGGCAGGTTGGCGACGTATTCAATGGGCTTTGGTGAAATTGTGTCAACCGCCGACAAATCGTCTGGTGATTCGGAGAGTGCCGAGGAGACTGAAGCTGAAGGTGCTTCGGCAACAAGTGAAGAAGGCAGTTCCGAATCTCTGGAGTCATTAAGCACGGCTGTTGAGCTTGATTTTCCACAGAAGATCAATCAGGTGACTTTGCAGGAGACTATTGAACAAGCTTTTAAGCAGGCTGGTCACGAGGGCGTTGCTTTTGAGTTGATGTCACCCGGAATGCAAACGCGAAAGAAACCGTATCGTACGTGGTCGTTGTCTACATCGCTTGCCCCGGATGATACTCGCAAGGTGTTGGAGCAAGTTGCGGGCCAGTTGGCAAGCACCCCAATTTATCTTTCGGCGAATTCAATTGGTGGGAAAGTTGCAGGGAACACGAAAGTGACAGCCGTTTATGCACTTCTAGCAAGCCTTGTGATGATCGTTGCGTACGTCTGGTTGCGTTTCCAAAATGTGGCATTCGGATTAGCAGCAGTTGTAGCGTTGTTGCATGATGTTCTGGTTACGATAGCGTGCATTGCACTCAGTGTTTATGTTGCTCCGTATCTGGGTTGGGCGCTTGTGGATGATTTCAAAATCAGCTTAGATGTAGTCGCTGCACTGCTGACAATCGTTGGGTTTTCGATTAATGATACGATTGTTATTTTTGACAGGATGAGAGAAATTCGAGGTAAGAGTTCAGCTGTCTCTGCTGAGATGGTTGATCGAGCTATTAATCAGACATTGAGTCGAACAATACTTACGTCTGGCACAGCTCTTTTGGCAGCTATCATTCTCTACTGTTTAGGCGGGCAGGGTATTCATGCCTTTGCTTTTGCTATTCTCATAGGAATTATCAGCGGAACGTACAGCACCATTGTGATTGCGTCACCAATCGTGCTTTGGTTGCAAGGCAGTGCTGGGAACGTGGCACCTGTAAAGCGTCAGGCTATAACAGAGACGCTGTGATGACGCTCTTGAGAACCCTTGCGGGACATGCTGGTTGTGCAGGCCTGGCAAGAATTGCAAGAACGTCTTTTTATCGAAGAAGTCTGTTCTAAGAATGCATGCCATCAAAAAATGTCGCATAGTTATGGGTAATCGCAGTTCGCGATTCTAGGCGTTTTTTCATTGCAAGGATGCAACAGTTGTGTGAGCCGGCTCCATTGTGCCTGCTCAATGCAGTTCCCAGCCTCTTTGTGGTGAAAGTATGACAAGCCTTGTTCAAATCTTTCGGTTTCTTATTGGTTTAGGGATGGTTGTTGCCGGTGGCTTTGTTGCGACACCATTTATCTCCTCTGTTTTGAGTTCTGTGGTCCGCGACGCAGTGACGCAGTCTCCTTCTCGGCACGTGAATCCTGTTGGCAGAGATAAGGCCTCTCGGTCGATACCAAATTCCTTTGCCGTTCCTGCACAGAACCCGGAAGGAACTCGTGTCATTCGTCAGATTAATAACCCTTCCGACTCAGGTTTGAGTCAACTTGAGGGAAGGTCTTTACCTTCACAGCCGCAATTCGTCGCGCCAGAGAGGATGCCGAGGCGTTCGCTAGGTAACTCGCCACCAGGCATGTATGGTGCCTATCGTACGACCGTTGAAATGCCACCGCCTCCACTCTTGGACGGATCACGTGCTGATGGAGTGCACCAGGATCCAGTCACGAGAAAGCAAAGTGTAGGCCCACGTCGGGAAATACCAGATACAATTCCTGAACGTTATCGTGTGCAGGATGGTGATGATTTAACGGGGATTGCAACCCGCTTATATGGGCATCCACAGGCAGCCTCTGCCTTATGGCAGGTGAATGCTGATCGGCTATCCAATCCAGAGGTGCTGCCAATCGGCTTTGAGATGATTGTGCCACCTGCTTGGCGTGTATTTGGCAACGGGTCGACATTTGAAGACAGTCGTCAGATTGAACCGTCGAATACGACAGGTACAAAAGTACCGGTTCAAACGATATCGATGCCAAATGGTTCATCAAGCCAAAAACATATTAATTCCGAACGTGCTGGTGGACCGTGGCTTGGAAGTCCACCAAAGCTCCAGCCAATTCACTCCAAAGCTATGACCAATCAACGCAGCCGCGGCACGATTCGGGTTGCGCCGGGTGAGACGTTAACGTCGCTTGCTCAACGTGTGTACGGGAATGCACACATGGCAGATGCAATTTTTAATGCGAATCGAGATCACTTGCGTAGTCCTGCATTGCTTGTGCCCGGCACAGAATTACGACTTCCCTAATGGTGAATTATGTTGACTGTCGATAAGCCCTGCTCAATCGAGGTCAGACATTATTTCACGTATAAATGAAATGCACAATTGCAGGGGAGTGCGATCTCCGGATGGGAGTGTCGCTAGCTTATCTGCACGAAGGGAAGTCGGTAACTCTTGGAATTGAAGTATCCCTGTTTTCATTTGATTCGGCAAAGCTTGCTTCTTGCTTTGCTGCGGTGTTCCGTTTTCAGGTTCCATGAACCAACTCGTAGGACGTGCGCCCTTTAACCGGTTGAAAAGTTGGCTTGATTGTCGATCGTTACTTCCGGCAATAATCATGACTGGTAATTGTTCCAGCAATGGCTTCACTTCAAGTCGATTAAAAGTTGTTCGAGCGTTTAGGGCGTTTGTCATCGATATTCCTGGACCAGACCAGACAGGGCTGATCAGAATAAGAGCCCGGACTTGCTGTCCCTGAGGGCCCTGCGTATTCGGAATCCAGTTCCAGTCGGCTGCTGTCCATAGTGCAGCGAGCGTGCCGCCAAGTCCAGATCCAATAACACAAAGTTGATCGAGATTGGGGCCATCCTCTGTCCCTTTTTCTTCCAGCCACATCCGAACAGTTTCAAGATCACCTTTTAGGCGAGCAGTACGACGGATTCTACCGCCGCCGCTAGCAGGAATCATACGGATCTGATTCGAAAGGAGTTTTTTTTTGGAGACATCGAGGTTCAGCATGTCACTTGTGCTTCCCCCGTGGCCTCTGAGGTCCGGGACTACAACCGCGCAGCCGTTTTCTTGTAGGCCTATAGCAAGCCTTCGAAGTGTTTTTTTGGATCCATCGAGGTCATGGACCAGAATGACTGTCGCAAGAGCTTTTCCTTTTGGTGGATAATAAGCAAGTTCAAGAGGAACCCCATCAGATGTCTCGAGATTTTCGACTCGCTCAATAGACGGTTCCGTTTTTATTGGCTTTTTGTCGAGCGGTGACTTTGTTGTCGGCTTTTTGTCGAAGGGTGACTTTGTTGTTGGTTTTTTGTCGAAGGGTGACTTTGTTGTTGGTTTTTTGTCGAAGGGTGACTTTGTTGTTGGTTTTTTGTCGAAGGGCGACTTTGTTGTTGGTTTTTTGTCGAAGGGCGACTTGGAATCAGGCGAATCATTGCTTCCCGATGCTGTCAATGACAAGCAAAGGACTGCGATGGTACAGAAGATCATCATTTTCGTATGAATCAGCTGCGGTGGAAGAAACTCAACAGTTGTCTTGATTGGTTGGGAATGAGATTCCTGACCAGAAAGACACCTGTCTTTTGGTTGCCGATTTGGTCTCTTGTTCTGAAAATGACAGTTAAAACCGGTGCTTTTTTGGGTGAAGCGGATCATAGGGAGCTGTCCAGAAGAAAATATTGCTAGCAACCAGGTATAATTTATCAAAATATGTAGTAGCTGTAGAGTTTTCTTGTGACAGGCTGTTTGTAATGGAATCACATAGTTTTTCGCTATCAAAGAGCAATTCGCGATCGGCTCAAGGGTCGAGCCGAACGGATTCTGCACACCGAGACGTTTCGCCGCCTCAAGTGCCAGGTGTCATGAAAGAGAATCGATTGAGAAAGCAGGACGGACGGTCAGGTTGGTTTGTAAGTCTTGGTCTACACGGAGTTGTATTGCTCTGTTTGGCTGGTATCACAATTGACCCTCAAATTATTCACGCTCCAGCAATTCAGATTGAGCAACCAATTTCGGAGCCAGAACCAGAGTTCGTATTTGAGCCGGAAGAGTTGGAGGTTTCTGACTTAGACCTCAAGAAACTCGGCGCCTTAAGTGAACGAGGCGTGACAGTTGCTGAGGCAATATCCTCAAATAAATCAGATATTTCTTTCATTCCTCCCTCGCAAAATATGCTCGTGACGAAGAGTGTTCGTATTGAGCCCGTCACATTTGAGTCCATGGGACCAAATGAGGTCGATCAACTTATTGAGACGGTGGTTGGTGTGAATGTTGGTGTGGCAGCCAGTGGAGCCAGCGGTGCAATTGATCGTCTTAGTCTTGAAATAGCTCGTTCACTTGAAGATGCTCCAACAACCGTGTGTTGGGTATTCGATCAGTCAGTGAGTCTTGCAGGTCAGCGCCAAGAAATAGCGAGTCGTTTAAAACGAGTGTTTCGTGAGTTGAGTCATGGCAGTCAGGGTGACACACCGGCTGGTTTGACGAACCTGGTTTTGGCATACGGCCAGCGTTTCCAATTTATTGTGAATAAGCCAACGCATATTTCCGGTGAAGTTGTTGATGCGATTCAAGGAATTGAGGTTGATAATAGTGGCATTGAAAAGACATTCACTGCGATTCGTGCTGCCGCAGAACGTCTGAATGCCACTCGTCGCATTGGTCGCTCAAATGGAATGATTGTTGTTTTTTCGGATGAGGTTGGTGATGATCAATCTCTCGCCGATCAGGTTGCGACAATCTGTAGGCGATTAGATGTTTCTGTGTGTGTTGTTGGCGTGCCTGCTCCCTTTGGGCAGCGATTTATTGAAATGAAGTATGTTGAGTTTGATCCATCATACGCTTCGGTAGAAGACTGGGCAGTTGTTGAGCAAGGACCAGAAACCCTGTTTCCAGAAGCAATACAAATCAGTGACAGTTCGCTTTCGAATGAGGCAATCGATTCGGGATTTGGTCCTTTTAGTTTGTCAAAACTTTGTTACCAAACGGGTGGGGTCTATATCGCCGTACATGCGAATCGTAACGTACAGGGCCGTGTGAATGACCGAGTGACGGCACCGATGTCTTCTCGTATCCGATACTTTTTTGATCCAGATGCGCTTCGTGACTATCAGCCAGACTATGTCTCAGCCATAAAGTTAAGGCAGAAACTGGCATCTAATGCAGCAAAGCAATCGTTGGTTGCAGCAGCAGCAGCAACAAATCTGAAGCCGATGGTCTCTCCAGAGACAGTGTTTCCGAAAAAAAGCGAAGGTGAGCTAGCCAACCTTCTTTCGTTGGCCCAAAGAAGTGCTGCTGTTTTGCAGCCAAGAATTGATGCAATCTACGGACAGCTTTTGCGAGGTCTGCCGGATAGAGGGAGTATTGAGGAAGAACGCTGGAAGGCTGGATTCGACCTTGCGATGGGTCGAATCTTGGCAATGAAGGTTCGGACAGATGCCTACAATCTTATGCTTGCTCGTGCGAAAAAAGGTATGCAATTCCAGAAGCCAAAAAGTGACACGTGGGTGTTACGTCCAAGCGACGTTGTAAATGTTGGCTCACGAACTGAAAAATTTGCAGAGCAAGCTCGTGAGTATCTAAGTCGGGTTGTTGAAGACCATCCTGGAACCCCG
>JBDOMQ010000404.1:0-5612 GCA_039831725.1 Pirellulales bacterium | reverse complement strand
ATTACGAGCTAGGCACTCAGGGGTTATCAAAGGACGATCCAGCTCAGCGCCAACAAGTGCCCACGTGCCAAGACTGATGTAGCACCAGTCCGGTCGTGATGAAGGCGGTTCGAGTGCTGGGACCGCAGCAACTGCACTGGCAGTGTCATGGGAACCGGGTAGCACCACTCGCACATCTCCCAACCCGGTATCAGTTGCAATATCTGCGCGAATACAACCAATGTCGTGCCCCGGATCAGTAACCGATCTAAATAACTCTACGGGAAGTCCAAACTGCCCCAAAAGATCGTTGGCCCATTGTCCGCTCCGAGGATCAAAGCACTGAGTCGTTGAAGCAATTGTTCGCTCATTGGAACGCTGACCTGAAAGTAACCAATGCACAAGATCTGGAATCATCAGTAACTGATCAGCTGCTTCAAGAAGTTCTGGTTGATCTCTCTTTACAGCAAGAAGTTGGTAGAGCGTATTGATTTCTATGAACTGCAAGCCTGTTGCATTAAACGTTTCTTCTTTGGAAACAATCGCTTGTGCTGCTTCGATAAGACCCCTTGTGCGAGCATCTCGATAACACACCGGCTCTGATAAGAGTGCGTCATTCTTTGTAACAAATGAAAAATCGACTCCCCAGGTATCAACACCGATACTTTGAATTGCTTTCTGGTGCTCATCAGCAGCAACTCGCAACCCGTCTAAAACACCACTCCAGAGACCAACAAAGTCCCAGACAAGATGGCCGCCAAAAGGGACTGGTCCATTTTCGAATCGATGGAGTTCTTTTAATTCGAGAAGCCGACCATCAAAAGCACCTGAAACAATACGACCACCAGAAGCACCAAGATCGACTGCTAACGCTACTGTCCGTGACATTTCCGAAACCCTTCCATCATCCTTGCCTTAGATTGTTACTCCGCTCAGCAGACCGTTGTACCACCCAAATGTCTCGATGCCACGCCCAGGCAACACAAATCTTGGCGGGTCAGACCCCACTATTTCTCCAAAAGGCGAATTCCTCGCTAGAAGAGGACGTTTCCCCGATTTGTCGAAAGAAGACAAACTCAGGTTTACGCTCCTTCAACATCATGGCACGATACGTGTTAGAAGTACTATTTCTTTTCACAGAATGTTTTACTGAAAACCGAACTATAAATATTTCGCTGCTAACGTTTCACCAAAGACTCACCGCTATAAACACCATCCTTCTGCGACAATGCCTTCCTCTGATTCTGTAAATCCATCACGGCCTCGCTTAGAAGCCTCCCCTGAACTCATGGAGGAGTTAGCAGCAGCGAGCGAACTCCTTGAAAAGGCGAACCCTGTCGAGGTTATCCGCTGGGCGTCAGAACGGTTTAAAAAACGCCTTACTATGGCTACAGCTTTTGGTCCAGAAGGATGCTTGATTCTTCACTGGCTCTCTTCTGTTGCTCCCCACACGTTTGTCTTCAACCTGGAAACGGGCTATCAATTCAAAGAGACTCTCGAACTGCGAGATCGTATTCGAGATCGATATGGGATCACTGTTTCATACGAACACCCCGAGACAACTGTCGAAGAATATGAACGACGGCACGGAGGCCCTCTGTATCGAACTGATCCAGCAGCATGCTGTGGTGATCGAAAAATTGCAGTAATCGAACGCGTGCTATCTAACTTCGATGCTTGGATGAGTGGTATTCGACGAGATCAAAGTCCGGACAGAGCAGACGCTCCAATTGTTGGTTGGGACAAAAAATTTGGTGTCGTTAAAATCTCACCACTTGCTAATTGGACTAAGTCTCAAGTCTGGGACCTGATCCTTCAGGAGAATGTGCCATATAATCCACTCCATGACAAAGGCTATGTAAGCATTGGATGCTGGCCGTGCACTCGAGCTATCACTGAAGGAGAAGATGAACGTGCTGGCCGCTGGAGTGGCAGCGAAAAAACAGAATGTGGCCTTCACCTTCGAGATTAATAGTAGACCTGCAACGTGCGTTCTATGCATTACTAGCGGTCAAGGCCTTCACTTTCTTAAGAAGATCACTTGCTTTAAACGGCATCGTAACAACATGCCGCAGGTCATCTTCGACAGCCTGTGCCACTATTTCTGACTGACGCGCACTTGTGATAAGGAGTGCAGGAATTTTTTTTAAATACGGATCTGGGGCTAATGAATTGAATACCGATACCGCATCATGACCGAGCACCTGGCTGCTCAGCAGAAGAATATCCGCCGGAGCCGGCACTGATTCAAACCGAGTGATTGCTCGCTTCGGATTTTCAGTCACAAGAACACGAAAACCCTGTTTTGTGAAAAATTGTCGCAAAGAGTCTTGCGACTTCCCCGAAACCTCAACGACCATGATCCTTGGCTTATCCGGTATTTTTGGCTTGGAGTCTTTCGTGCTCGAGACCTGACTCACTTTTTTTGGTGAATAAGTCGTGGTAGTCGACTCGTCTTCAGCGCACCGAAGCTGTATTGGCTTGAATGCTTCACTCACTTCCAGAACCGTCTGAAAACGATGTTTGGGTTTGAGACTAAGCATTTTGTTCACCACATCTACCAAATCACGCGGTAGATGCGGAGCGACCCTTCCGAGTGGTTCGATCTCTGCATATCGTTTTGGATCAGCTCTCACTTCTCTATCACGTGATTCATTGAAAGGTGAACGTCCAGAAAATACAAGATATAGAAGCGCTCCAAGAAAAAACACATCGCTTCGTACATCATCACCACGAACACCGCCTGCAGCTTCAAGCGCTGCGTACTCAACGGTTCGTAGCTTTCCGATCTCATCAGCTTTTTTTGACTTGGACTCTGAAAAGCTCGCAAGACCAAAGTCGACAAGCTTTGCTTGACCCTTCGATGACACGAGCACATTGGATGCTTTTAAGTCTCGATGGGTAACGCCTTCGCCATGAGCGTAGACCAAAGCATCAATTAGCTGCACTGCCAGGTCGAGAGCACGGGTTAGGTCGAGCCCTTTCCGAATCTTTACTAATTCTCGAAGAGTCTGGCCTTCAACAAACTCCATTGTGATGAAGCTGCTGACACCCTCTTTTCCTACTTCTTCAATGCGGACAATCCCTGGATGCCTTAGCATCAACCCCATACGTCCCTCTCGCAAGAAAAGCTCACCTTTGATTTCATCAGAAGAAAAACGTTTCCGAAGAACTTTCACCGCAAGAATTTCTTGATTGTCTTGTGCTATGGCACGGTACACTCGCGCAAATGAGCCTGCACCTGCCTGATAAAGGACTTTTGTTCGTCCATAAAAGAAGCCATTTCGGTAGCCGTTCCGAAGACGCTCCCATTGGAAGCCCGTGAGCAATTCTCTTCGCACACAGGCTGAACCAAATTGCTCTATTGAAACGTCATGAGAGCCTAAATCCCGCCATAAGCCGGGCATTTCAGCCGCCTCTATGAGACCAAGCTCCAAGGCGGTCTGAGCAACTTCTTCGGTTGTGAGGTCCTGCATGAAAAAAATCCTTACCCAATAATACCTCGGTCATCGGATAAATGCCGGAAAATACTTTCCTAATTTGCCTTACCGTCCTGTTTTTCAGCCAAAACCGGGGCTGGTGAAGCAGCCCCTCTAGAGCACACCATTGACACCCTGCTACAAGCCCTATTCACGCTTTGTCACACGGGCATATCGGGACATTGAGGGAGCACATTTGTGGCCTTACACCAACCCAGAAAATCTGGTCAGAACAACCGGTCACTGGCGGTTTCCCGTGCCCTCTCAAAGTTAATTGTTTTACTTACACCGGTTTTTTTAACTCAATTATTTATTTCCAAGACACGACCACTCTTCGTGCCACACCAAACACACTGCATGCAAAACTCAATCTGCAGCATTGTCTTTAGAATAACTTATCGAGTTACAGAAATCCGGGCTCTATTCCGTGCGGCAAAATCTCCGCTATCAATATTTTTTTCTATTTTACTGAGTCTTGTTCTTCAACGCATAACGATCGGATCCGGAATAACAGAAAAATTTGATGGCCCAGAAACAGTTGCCACAGTAGCGCCCTCCCCTGGTCTGCGAGTCCTACAACAACGCATTGAAAATGTTGATACCGCTGGCCGCAGTTGTGAAACCATTGTTCTCCAGACTGATCGAACAACTCTGAGTCGCATTCTATTTTCTATCCCTGAATCTGCGATCATCGATGAGTTCTTGGCACACGTTCGCCTTCGGTGTGATCACCCTTCTGCTCGGCTTGCCTGTCAAATAGCATTGCCTTCGGCCCAATCTCCAGATGGGCAACCTGTTCAGGTTTTTATCTCAGGGTCACCCTCGACAACCACCTCCCGATGGCAGTCTCTTACTATCGAAAATATTCCCTCTATCCTGCGATCACAACTCCCTGCGCTACGAGCACAGTATGGGCCTCAAATTAATCTCGACGATGCAACGATTTGCGGACTGGCTGTGGAAATACCACTTGGAATAGGTCGCTGCACCGTATCGATCGATGACGTATCGATCACCGGGCTAATCAGAGCATCGCGGCCAAAAAAGGCATCTCCGTCGCCATCAATGCTGCTTCAACCAGACATTCAAAATATTGCCAAAGCAACCGCGACTGAAAACGCCGGCCTTGTTCGTGGCGTACTCGAAGTCGACGGAAAACCATTCTTTCCACGCGCAATCGAACATCGAGGTGAGCCACTAGCAACTCTCGCTCAATTGGGCTTCAATTGCATCCAACTCCATGAGCCCGCCTCAACGGCTCTTTTGGCTGAAGCTGAACAAGCTGGAATATGGATTGTCTGCCCACCGCCAACGTTGCCAGATGTTGATCTCACAGAGCCCGAAAAACTGCCAACTTTTTCTGAGAAATGGAATCGTGTACTTCTGTGGGACATGGGTCGTTCTCTCTCATCCGAGGATATCCCTCGTCTTGCGGAACAAGTGAGACGACTACGAATTTGTGATCGACGCCAAGGAAGGCCTATCATTGCATCAGCAGATTCTGGATTACGTGAAATCTCACGACATCTTGATATGCTTGTTGCACATCGCGCCGTACTCGGAACCAGTCTTGAACTGGCAAACTACCTCACGTGGCTCCAACAACGGCCACGGCTTGCCCGACCAGGAACACCACTGCTGGCGACGCTCGCGACCGAGGTAGACTCTCGAACTGCTAAACAGGCAGCGTTGCTTTCAGGAACAGGCAACAATGGACTGCCTGTTGATGAGGAGAGTCTTCTTGGTGCAGCCTTCACAGCTATTGCAGCTGGAAGCCGCGGTATTTTGTTCCGTTCAGCGAGACCACTCAACGGAACTGATCCCGAAACTGTCACGCGAGCCGCTGCAGTACAAACGGTCAACCTTGAACTCGAAACGATCTCTGCGTGGGGAGCCAGTGGACGATTTACAGCTGATGCAGAAACAAGTGACCCGGAAGTGCGAGCAATGGTGATTGAAGCATCTCGCTCTCGGGTTGTACTTGTCTGGCGTTCCGTACAGGGTGGTCAAATTATGGCCCGGCATTATCGTGGTGACATTCCACGACATGAACAGCCCCTTAATATTCTCATTCCCGGCATTCCAGAGGCACACCGGCCTTGGGAAATTACTCACAGCACCCTCAGGCCTTTACAACACCGCAGAGTTACAGGC
>JBDOMQ010000230.1:0-5621 GCA_039831725.1 Pirellulales bacterium | reverse complement strand
TTTCTGTGGGTTGCTATTGCTCGGACAATAGTAAAAAATCACACAATTTGATTCACGTAATTTCTATTTCGAAAAGAGATCGACGTGATCAATTGCTCTATGAGAAATCCCTCTTTCATCACCAACTAATCAATACCAGACCACGAAAAATAAACGGGTACGAAAAAGGGTACGGGCATCGTTGGTATGGTTTGGGCAGGAGTGGTTCTCGCTGAGTCATAACCAAGGTTTTAAAGAGCTGAGTGCCCAACGCTGCCCAGCGACGAGACTTGGCCAAAGTAAAAAACCTCGAAAAAATTAAGCTTTGGATATATGCCTTCAGGGCGCAGGAATTTAATCACAGAAATTCTTCTCACCGTTCATCTGTTTGTTCAGTCAAGTTACCAGCAATTACTATCCTCTTACTACTTGATATATCATTGTCGCCTTAATTTTTTACTGGCCTCGAGTCGATGAATTGAGCCACATCGTGCCCCAGCTTTTTGAGATCTAGAAAATTTAAATACATCATGTGGCCGGATTCGTATTCTGCAAAAGAAAAATTTGCTTTGATCAACGGATCGATCTCAAGATGATCGATGCTATAACGCATTGCATCGGGAGGGACCGCCAAGTCGCATCGACCTGTCATTACGAGAACTCTTAAATGAGGGTTTTTGGACATAGCAGAGGCCAGGTCAGCCGCAGTACTTGAATAGGTGTTTTCTTCATATTTCCATGGATGTACGCCCGCGAGTGTTTTGTATGGCAGATCGTTTTCAAATGCTAATTCTTCACGGACGTACGCGTTCATGGTTGCGGCAAGTGGACCGAGTGCAGCCATGTATGATGGATCAAAACTTGGGTATGGACTTGACTGGTCTCCGTCTCGACCAGTGATACGGCCATCGTATCGACCGCAGATTAAGCCCTTCTCAGCGAGCAGCTTTTTGCGGAACATTGACGGACTTATTCTGAGTCGATTTTCAAGAATGATATCTTCTGGTATGCCGGTCAGACGTGACAACTTACTTGCAATCAATTGACGATGATTCTCGTTCAGGCTTTCACCAGCAAACAGTGCGGCAAGGTATTCACCACGGGCGAATACCCTTGCTTCTTCGAGGGCACTCTCTCGATCTTGTTGGAGATCTGCGGGAAGTCGATTATGAAAATGAGCAACAGCAGTAAGCGTTGGAAGGAAGATTGAATAAGGCAGATCATTGGTAGAACCAGTTCGAATGGTTCCAAAGTCCACCAAGCCGGAGACCAAAAGGAGGCCGTTGAGGAACATCCCGTGGCGATCCTGCAAATATTCTGCAATCCCGGCAGCTCTGAACACACCATAACTTTCTCCACATAGATATTTTGGAGAACCCCAGCGCTGATGCCGAGTTGTATACAACACAATGAATTCAGACATCGCTTCGATATCAGGTCTCTTACCAAAAAACTGTTCTGCTTTCTCCTCCTTCATTGGCCGGCTGTATCCAGTCGCAACCGGATCAATAAAGACGAGATCAGCATGCTGCAAAACAGTGTGTTGATTGGTGACAAGTTTGTATGGGGGTGGTGGTAATGTGGCATTGTTGTTGACCTGTGCTCGCATAGGACCAAGGCCGCCAAGATGAAGCCACACAGCGGATGCTCCCGGTCCACCGTTAAAGCAATAAATGATTGGCCGAGATGAATCACCTCCATCGATGGTATAGGCGACGTAAAACATCGATGCCTTTGCCGTGCCATCTTCTTTAAGTAATGGCAACATGCCGGTCTCGGCAGAATACACCAGTTTCGAATCCCCTACGGTAATTGAATGTTTCGTCACCACGGGCTCGTCAGAGGCATTTGGTACTGTTGCTGATTTGCCAGGGTCGCCAGTCATCTTCGGTTTATCTGCCTTCTGCTCTTCCTGAGTTTTCGAAGATTCTGTCACTTCTTCTACGGCATAACAAAGAGAGAATGCCCCAGACAGCATGAAGTAAAAAATTATGAGCCTTGCACAAACAACGAATTGCTGCATAGAAGATGTCCTTAAATCCGGAAGCCTGTAAATTCAGCAGAGAACTGAAAATGAATCATGACTCCGATTCCATGCACTTTCAAATACTTTTATTCGGAAAATTTTTGTCTGCAGCAGTCTTGAATCATCAACAACTGTGCCGGATTCCGTGCCGCCTTGTTTGCAGATATGCGTTAAGCCCGAAAGTTGCCGATCGCACATTCAATTCCTTGTTTTACCCCTCATGTTTTTCGAGGCAGAAAAACCATTTGCAGTGTTGTAGGAAGTCCACAGAATAGCTGTAATTCCAGTCTTAAAGCCCCTCCTGGTTATCTTTTGTCTTCAAAAACGGTTTTTACTTACGGTGGATCGAACTTATTTGTAATGAGTTCAAGATATCGAAAATAAATTTCTTAGGATGAAAAATGGTGGTTGAAAGCTTCGTACCATCCTAAGCGGAATTCTTTCTTGTGAAGCAGACACGATTTTCATTTCGAAGCAAACTGTAAAGAAAATCAGAGAATTAAAAGATGAAAAATAGTGAATACCCAGAAAATCGAATTGTTGTGATCCATGGTTCGTTGCAAGACACGCTTAAACGATACAGGCAAGAAGCATCGTCAAAGAATAGTGAATCTCAGGATTCACCAATTATTTGTATTCAGGGATCCCTGCAATCGACAATCGATCGAATCACAATGGCCAAGGACGACCACGGTTGACCAAAGTGAAAAAGTAATGAAATCATCTTGGCTTGAATTCTACAGAGATTTTTACTCGTACTGAATGGCATTCACTTTTCAATTGATTCATACCTTAGAAGAATTCGTACAAAACTTTTTCCACGTGGTATGACATGATTGAATCATTGAACAATAAAACTCGACAGGATTTGATAACGCAAATTGAAGAAGTTGAAAAAGAGCTTGAAGCACTAGATAAAACACTGTGGTTACAAGTTGATGAGAAAGAACATAATAAGAATAGAGTGGCGGGAAAAATTGGAATGAAGACTTTCCTTTTAGGAAAGCTCGAAATGCTTCACGATGAGTTGGTACATCTCGGTAAAGATAAGTGGTAAATGCAATCGCTACCTTGTTGTTTTAATCGGCCGGCTTCTATTCTTTGCCTTGACTTAAAAACCTTTCTGCCAGCACAAGCGATTCAGGGTTTATCATGATCACTGCGGCACGCCATCGTTTAGCATCATTTTTTGACTGTCTCCATGAATCAGCCAAAA
Organism: Pirellulales bacterium; assembly: GCA_039831725.1. Taxonomy (GTDB): domain Bacteria; phylum Planctomycetota; class Planctomycetia; order Pirellulales; family UBA1268; genus UBA1268. The sequence continues at coordinate 2,400 of JBDOMQ010000230.1, read as the reverse complement.
GAGATTTTCTAGACACCTGCGTAGTCAGTTTGGCAGCAGCAGGATTTCTCGGTCACCTGCTACTCGTGGCAGTAGTCAACATGCTGCCCGAAATCCCACAGACCATTTTTGAAGGGCTAGACCGAAGCCTTCTCCATGCGGTTTATACACCGTTTAGCATCATCCTCTTTTACGAGGTAATACTGCTGGTATTTGCACTCGCAGACTCCCACACCGGAGAAGTCGCGAAACAGTACCAGATCGTCTCACTGATCGTCGTTCGACGGGTCTTCAAAGACATCGGCAGTTTTGAAAGTTTTGAGCATTGGCTGACAGAGACCGAGGCAGTGAAAGCTGTGCTAACGGACATGGGTGGGGCCGTGCTGATGTTTGTCCTCGTCACCATCTTCACGTTGCTGCGCAGAACTATACCAAAGGTGGCGATTCAAAAAGACTTGGTCGGTTTCATCGAACTGAAAAAGGCTGTTGCCGTTTTATTGCTGGTTGTGCTCTCTGGCCTTGCCCTACTAAACCTTGCAGTCTGGTTACGTGTATTGCCGGTGTCCCTTCTGGGGCTGACACAAATTCCAGCAAATGTTGACCTGTTTTTTTTCCCACTGTTTTTTGAATTCATGATTTTTACTGACGTATTCATCCTGATTGTCTCCCTCGCCTACTACGATCGGTACGAGTATGTCTTCCGGAATGCTGGATTCGTCATTTCTACCGTCTTACTCCGCGTCTCACTCTCAACCCCCAAGCCCTACGACATTGGTGTCGCGTTGATCGCGATGGTCTATGGTGTGTCCGTCCTAGCAGTATTTGGCTGGTTTAGTTCAATCGTCAACGGGCAAAACCTTCCCGACGGTAGCAACAACCGAGAAAGGTAACTTTGCCCACCGTATTCTCGTGCAAAAAGTTGTGGGTATTGTATGGGCCCACAGCCGGGGGTACTTCTCTTTACCTGCAAAACGGGCAAAACTAGGTTTCCCACACATCTCTGTGTGGAGGATGTGTGGAAGAATATCTCGACTACCACTCCGATAAATAAAATCCTGTGTGGCAAACCATTCAGCCCTTTGTTTTGAGTATGCTTAAGAAGTCTGCTCTGCTTCTGCTTCACTTCTTGATAGATACTCAACTTTCTTGGACACCCTTTCATAATGAGACGACTAATACCGTTTTTTTTGTTTTTCAGTTTCATGCGACCAGCGTTTACTGAAACTCCTACCCCTCCCATCACGATGCTTGTCAAACCCGGCAAGTTGATTGCCACAGAAAAGTTTGATCAAAAAGGCTCTATCGGCACCCAAAAGAAACGTGGGGAAACGGGCTGGGCAACCGTCCTAGGTGACTGGAAGATCGTAGATGGTGCGGCCTATGGAATTATGGAACCGCCAAGTGCGAAGCGTCCCAAAGGTCACGCTGCCGGTTGCGATCAGTTGGTAGACCTGGACGACTTTGTGATACGTGGTGAGTTCAAATTGGGCAATGCTCCTCAGGTCGGCGTGATTATGCGCGATTCCAAACAGCCGCCTCTGCATCTGGGACGAGTATTGGTCACGCCTAAATCAATCTGGATTCAAAAGATGACCGGTATCGCCAAGGAAACCCGCCACGAAATTCTGACCAAGATCAACGTCCCAGTCGATATCAACACGTGGCACACGTTTGTGGTTGAAGTTCAGGGCAATCAGTTCGTTGCTCAAATCGATGACCATGTATTGGAAACGAGACATCCTCGCTTCGCAGATCGCAAGGGGCGGATTGGTTTTGTTGCCTCTGGCAAAGGGGCCCAGTTCCGCAATGTTTCGTTGTGGGAAGGCGTGAAGAAGTAAATAGCTCCACTTCGTCTGCTTAATTCAGTACTCATTTCCCATGTGGATTCAGGTCATCACGGTCTGAAATTACTCAACTTTTTTCATCGATGAAAGCAGTAATGAAAAGATACACCGAGCAAGTTGCAAGAATTGAGAGGATAAAAATTGCCCAAATATCTGGCCAATCAAATTTGTAAATAAACTCTTTGGCAACCCGCTCAAACTCGCTGCCATAAGACATCGACCTTACAAACACCCGTGGATAGAAAACGAGTAGCCCGATAAGTACACCCAGATCACCAAGCCGAGTGACTGGTTTAACTTTCTACGATTCATTTTCTCCCTCACCCCCATCTGGACAGATGCGACGAATGGTCTCCTATTTTCCAAAGCAGCCAGCAAGACTCTTTGACGTCGCTTCAAGTCATCACACAGATATTACGCAATTCTTTTTATCATGTGAATCGGGGTGGCGGATATTCCTTCCCACTTCTTAATTAAATCAGTTTTGTCCAAATGCACAAAATTTGACGACATGTGTGAAACACCTATGATTCAAATTTTTGTATGGGATTGCTACGTAATTATTAAACACATGCCA
>JBDOMQ010000189.1:0-5629 GCA_039831725.1 Pirellulales bacterium | reverse complement strand
AGCCGATCATGAATGCGACCTCTAGTTCACTCACAAGAAAAGCAGGCAGAAGTACCTCAGTAGGTATTTGGTCGTAACTATCTACCTGACTCACACCACCCGGGTGCCTCTGAAGAAATAATGCAACCGTATCACGATTTCCCGCCTCCTCGATCTGATAAGCCATCCAGCGACGAACTGGTAGACTCCCACGTTCGAATGCTTCCTGAAGCGAGATTTCTCCTGCCTGGTAGGGCTCAAGCCCCGCTTGATAGGCGGTAGTCCAAATTGGCCACATCACAAGTGCTGACAGAAACAACGCCAGCGATGTAATAATTTGGGTTGAAGGGAGGTTCACAGTACCAATCGCCTGCCTTGTAAGCGATAAGACGACCGACATCCGAACGAAGCATGTTGTCATGAGTAAGAGCGCTGGCGCCAGACTCATCACACCAAATGTTAATGCCGCCGGCAGAAGTCGGTCAGCCCAACGCCGATCAAAAAAACTAACAATATCAGCCGGCAACTGATCCTCATTCGATGGCAAGGCCTTTTTGGCCGTGTCCCCAGAACCGGAACTATCGCTCACTGCTTCCGACAACACCGCATCAGCATCTGTCTGAATTTCTTGAGAGCAGGCAACTGATGCACTGAGAGCCAGCACCACAGCAAGGATATTTTTTCCCCATACTGAGTTGGAGGCAGTCATTACGCCACCTCAGATTGATGTGGGCCAACAGAACCACTTCCGTCTTCCGCCTGATCCGACTGAAGAACATGGACATTACCGGTGTCATGAGAACCTTCACTCACCGTTGAACGACTTGCCAAAGACCGAAGGGTCTGTTCTCCGCGACAGGCAGCAGCAATCCATTCTGTAGCGAGAGGATCATCAAGTTCCGAGAGTGTCTTCGGACCACCACTCCCAACACTCACCAAGAGTGTTTTTGGTCCAAAACGAACGATCCTAACTGATTGCCCCCCACCTAGTGTTGCCTCGCCAAGCAACTCAAACACATCGTTGGGTATCTTGAAGACTGCCCGGCGGCTGAAGAGTCGAATACAGACCAACACAATTCCAGCACTACCCACCACAGCCCACGCCTTCCAGTCAAACGCCATCTCGCTGCTCCAAGCGAGGTCACCAGTTTGCTCCGCGGGCTGGCCTAGCGAACTTCCTTCCAGAGAAAGTGGAATGCTTGGCAAGCCAACTGTCGTGGGAGTGTCCGATAAATCATCTGCAGGAAACACAGCAGGAGAAGATATGGACATTGCCACCACAAAAAAAATTCGGCCTAGCCACTTCCCACAATAAGAAAATTTTTCGGTAGGGCTCACTATGCTTCATCCTGCCCTTCATAATGATGTGACCGCCTGAGCGTTGCCCAATCGATCAGACCACGGTCCTCACCTGGAAGTCCGTTCGACCGCTGCCCCTGCTTTCGCCAAACCGGCCACCACATAAGTGCTACGGACAGGCCCAATGCCATACACCCGTACAACGCGACTTGTTTTCCTGTTACTGCAGATCGAATTGAAAAATCCTGTCCAATCGGCAGAAAAGCCGACAATGAGTATGCCGGCGAGGGCATGGAAAAAGCCTTGCTACGACTTACTTGGCTCGGGGGATTCTGACTACCCAGAGTACTACGAGCCGCACCGTGACCAGGATATCGAGTAATCGTAACCACAGCACGACCCCACGGCTCAGTTGCAGGAACCAATCCTGCAACAAGCACACGCAGTCGCTCAATTTCAGAACTCGCTGGATCTGTGACGTCTTCGTAAACCTCTTCACGCAAACGGTCAAGGTACGCCTCAGGAATCGCCACAGAAACATGGACGACCTGCCCAACACTCTCCTTGCGTTTCACACTTCCCAGCCCAACGCCGACAATACCAGGAACGTTTGCTGCAGCCCTCGCACCACCCTTTGTTTTTTCTCTGTCCTGAACATCACCAGCCACCTGTTCAATGGCAGACGCGTTCACCTCAATGAAAACACCGGGGATGAAAGCCAACGCCTGACGTATCTTTGCTGTGACATGCTGCTCATACGCGACAGCTCTGGCTCGATCTGGGTCTGCCGTGACAAATTCAGCATCCGACACCAAGGGGCCATCAAAAACTTGCCCGCTTCGCAGGTCGGTAAGTGCCACTTGCTCAACACGAAGACCCGCAATTGAAGAGGCAACGAGCACACGAATGGCCTGAACTCGATGGCGATCCAGCTCTTCACCGGGCTCTGTACGGACGCTGACACTCGCCGTTTGTGCGTCTGCCTTTGCATCGCGAAACAGGCCCTCTGAATTACTTCCGGAATACAAAACAGCAGCCTGCTCAATTCCTGGCATTGTTCGAATCACCAGCGACAACTCCTCCTGAGTAGCAACCCGCACCAACTCCGCCTGAGTTTCCTTGCTCCGCCAAGGGCTGTCACTTTCAACGGCTCGTCGCAGACTTCCGCCGAATTCTGGCGGCAATGCGCCAGCATCGACAAGTGCCCTCAGATAACCACTCTGCCGACCGCCATCCACATAAAGACGACCATCAACTACACGATATGAATCAAGACCAGACCGATCAAAGACAGCCTCAATATTTGCCAGGTCAGCTGGACCAAGAACCGCCCCTGCGAGCAATTCAACTTCGCCAGCCACCTCCTTCTTAGGGAAATCAATAAACAGACCGCCAGCCACTGCAGCAAGCAGCAACAAGAGCAGGCCAACCACTTGAATCGGCCGCACACTAGACTGACGTCTTGAACCATCTTCGATTGCTGCATCCATGCAGAAATCTCCATTCCAGAAAGGCGAAAAATTAAGCAGCCATTCGCTGCGAGACCATCTTCGGGACCCGTAACGTCACCGCCACACCGCCCTCAGCACAGTCATCAAGTCGTACATCTCCTCGAACCTGATCAAGCAACTTCTGCTGAGCAACGACATGAACGCTACCAATAACGCCTCTACCAAGACCCTGGCGTTCCAAAAGCGATGGACCACTGTCAGCAATTTCAATCTCAATGCAGTCTGGATAATCAACACTTGTAACCAGCACTTCTGCAGTACGTGCCATCGCAGCATTACCTGCAGCAGCTCGTACTGCATCACGGAGCCAGACGTTGAGCAACTCTTTCAGAACAACAATATTGCCGTCAAACCTATGGGCACAAGGGACATCAACTGCCACATGAGGTAAAGGGACTCCTGTATCAGCATGATGCCGCTGCAACTCACTCACAACCTCTCCTACAATGCCTTGCAAAGCCGACCCGTGGTCCCAACTGCTATCAGAATGCAATGCTGTTACCGGTTCCTTCATCATAGAGCCTTCTTACGTTGAGCCTGTCCAAACTAGACAAGAGCGGTTACTTGATCATTTGGCACACGGCAAACTTCATCCATAATCCATCGATCAATATCACCAACAATATCTGCCAATTGCACCTGAGGAAATCTGTTTCTGCTTTTATTCCGGTACACACGAAGTGATAAAAGTCCACCGGCAGCATGAAAGAGTCGTAATGTTGCATCAATTTCACGAGCCATCAATGAATCTGCTGTGTTCGCCCTTTCATCACAGCACAACATCATCGGCAACGAACGGACACAGTCAAACTGACCAAGCAAGCCTTCATTGGTAGGAAATTGACCATTTACCGAAACAACACCTGCAAATGATTCTGGGTTTTGGCACGCCAAGCGAAAAGCATTTTCTCCACCTGCTTCGATACCAACAAGATAAACTCGACGAGGGTGGATACTATATCGATCAACCATCTCGTCAATTGCTTGAAAGCAGCTCTCAGAATCAGATGGAACAGCGGGCACCACTGCAAGATAATTCCGTAGGCTCATCCGCATCATCGTGCGACCCAAGTCAAAGGCCACATCATTCGATTGCGGAAGCCACACGAGCAGTGGGTAGTCATACCCTGGCTCGTAACCGAGAGGTAAAAAGACACGATCCTGTTCAACCTGAGGCGGGACACATCGCTCGCTACTCAGGCGATTCTCACATGGCGACACATCATGCCCCCCACTGCGATCTTCCATCAAGTGGTTACTTTGATAAACCATTCCGGCTCCTCTGCAAAACCTTCGATGCATGCACCAGTTTTGCTAACTGGACTTCCATCACCACAAACAATCCTGCTCATGGCACCATGCTTCGGGTTTTTAACGCAGTCGCACACTCCGGGCAATGGCAGCCTGCCCCGGTAAAAACAACGTGCCCTGGAAGAAATCAGGTAACAGGGGCAGTCTAGGGAGGATAGTAACCTTCTTGGCTAGGTCGTTAGTCGCCCCATGACAGCAACGAGCTCTCGAACTGCATCAATACTTTTATCCAACGCCGCTTTTTCATCTGGCAAAAGTGAGAGTTCGATGATCTTCTCCACCCCACTGCCACCCAAGATGACTGGGACGCCTACAAAATAACCACCCACGCCGTATTCAGAATCACAATAGGCCGCACAAGGAACCAGCCTTTTTTTATCCCGAACTACGGCCTCAACCATTTGGGCACTTGCTGCAGCCGGAGCGTAATAGGCACTACCTGTCTTGAGTAAACCAACAATTTCAGCGCCTCCTTTTCGTGTCCGTTCCACAATTGAATCAAGCCGTGCACTAGCTATTAGTTGGGTAACTGGAATACCTCCAACACTCGTACAACTTGGAATCGGGACCATCGTGTCGCCATGCCCGCCTAGAAGGATGGCAGTAATATCTTCAACACTTACACCCAACTCCATGGCAAGAAATGCACGGTATCGTGCCGTGTCAAGAATGCCTGCCTGACCTAGCACGCGCGAAGGTGGAAAGCCGAGCACCTGAAATGTCCGTTGCACCATCGCATCAAGTGGGTTTGACACAACAATGACAATCGCATCGGGACTGGTATTTTTGATCTGCTCGGCAACGTCACCTACAATTTTTGCATTTGTGGATAAGAGGTCGTCCCTACTCATACCAGGCTTCCGAGCAATCCCGGCAGTGACCACTATGACATCACTCGCAGCGGTATCAGACCAATCAGTTGTTCCGGTAATCTTCGAATCAAAACCCATGATTGGGGAAGCCTGAAAAAGATCGAGTGCTTTGCCCGCCGGCATTCCTTCAGTTGCTGGGATATCGAGAAGAACAACGTCACCTAATTCTCCGGCGGCACACCAATGTGCGGTCGTGGCCCCAACGTTTCCAGCACCAATAATTGAAATCTTGGCTCTTCTCATTCCCTTACCTCTCGTTTGTATCTAGGACCTATTTTGACCACACATGCTGGGAGTATCCCAGGCTCGTATAACGGAAGCGCACCCGGCTCCTCGAAAACGCTTTGGTTCGGAAAATCGACTGAAAACCTATCACGAAAGCATCTCCGAGTGTTAAGTGTTGCGAATCTTGCAGAATCAACAAGCGATGGACAATTCGACCGAGAAAACCCATGCTCTGCAACTAATTCAGTCACCCAAGAGTCTTATGGAAGTTCAATTTGATCAGGAAGCGTCTCTGTCAATCGAGAACGACGCCTACTCTGAAAAAACCCTTTCATAATCCAGCCAATCAAGGCGAGGGCAGTGAGTACCGGCAACCAAGTCATGCCGCCAGGAACCCGCAATGGCTGTTTAACTGGCAACCAAGACAGACTT
>JBDOMQ010000390.1:0-5697 GCA_039831725.1 Pirellulales bacterium | reverse complement strand
GTGCCGAGGCGTGGCACAAGGAGCGTTCCAGAAAGTACAAATGTTGCACCGAGCGGTCCGCCAATCCAACTCCACCAGTTTGCGGTGCGAAGCATGCTAGTCGTGGGGAGTGGGGGGCGAATACACACCAGAAAAAAAAGAGCACATACCATTGTTCCCGTAATTGAGAAAAAGGCTGCATACCACGGACTCTCTAATGTATACCGGAGCGAACTATTTGCTGCAGCCTGGATTGCAATACAACAACCGGCGAGTGCCGCCGCCCCAACAAACCACCACTGCATATAAAAACCTCTGGCACTAGACCATTCTGAAGGGACTCGGGTTGCTTAACTTGTACACGCCACGGCGGTTCAAAGGAGGAAAGAGAAGTTCTAATCCTTATTCGTCCTCTTCTTCCTCCTCGTACTCAACTTCCTCTTCCTCGTCTTCATAGACGTACTCGTATTCCTCATCATCGTCGGCTGCCTCTTCAGACTCAGCTTCCTCGTCAAGTTCGTCTTCAATTTCTTCTTCCTGATCGTCAGGCTCATTAGTTAGGGAGGCCTCCTCGTGGTCGGGAGCCGAATCGTCTTCGTCAGGTTCAGCATTCGTCTCCTCGGCATGAGGATTGATTTTGAGGCGTCGCGGCGGTGGATCAGGTGGAAGTGGCTCTTCTCCCTGTGCTGCCGCCCACTCCTCCATAGTCATAAGCACTTCCCGGGCCTGACTGCCAGCGTATTGTCCTACGATTCCATCTTCCGCCATAAAGTCAATCATTCGGGCACCACGCCCGTATCCGACACCTAACGCGCGCTGTAACAACGAAACACTGCCGCGGCCCTCTCGTATAACCACTTCAACTGCTGCCTCATAGAGTTCGTCTCGATCCTTCGCTGGAGCACCTTTGGCAGCCGAATCGCCGGACGGCGCTGGCTGCAGGTTGACTAGTTCCTTTGCGTATTGAGGTTCTGTCGTGCCTACCGTAGCCATGACACGGCCAATTTCATCATCGCTCACAAATGTGCCCTGACCACGGAGCGTGAGGCTAGTTCCGGGCGAAAGAAACAACATATCACCGTTGCCAAGAAGTCTTTCTGCACCACATTCATCAAGCACAACGCGACTATCAGTGCGGCTGGCAACCTGAAATGCAATCCTGGCAGGCAGGTTACTCTTAATAAGTCCAGTTATTACATCGACTGTTGGCTTTTGGGTGGCGAGAATGAGATGGATACCAACAGCACGGCTTTTCTGTGCAAGTCGAATAATATACTGTTCAATCTCTTTACCGGCTGTCATCATCATGTCAGCAATTTCATCGGCAATCATCACAATAAAAGGCATCGTTGTTGGAATTGCATCCGCCTCTTCATCACTCTCAGGCTTAGTTCGCTTCAAGATTTCGTCCCGACCAAGGGCATTGTATTGCGTCAGGTGACGAACACCGGCTCGGGCGAGCAGTGTGTATCGTTGCTCCATCTTGTCAACTGCCCACGCAAGAATGGCTTCTGCCTTTTTCATGTCAGTTACAACGGGATGCATCAGATGAGGGAGTGACTTATAAGGCGTCAATTCAACCATTTTCGGATCGATCATCAGCATGCGGACCTCATCAGGCCGCCGAGTCATCAACATTGAAACAATAATAGAATTGAGACACACGCTCTTTCCTGTGCCGGTTCGGCCCGCGATCAGAAGGTGAGGCATCGTCGCAAGGTCGACTGCCATTGGGTTTCCGCTCACGTCCTTCCCAAGGTAGATCGGAATCTTCATACTCCGACTCTTGGCGTTCGTCTCCTCCATCACCTCACGCAGTCGTACCATCTGCCTGTCGGTATTTGGCACTTCAACACCTACGGAATTCTTTCCTGGAATAGGTGCAACAATCCGAACACTTGGGACACGCAGGGCAATTGCCAGATCATCTGCAAGATTTGTGATTTTGGCGAGTCGCAGACCAGCCTCGAGCTCTATCTCATACTGCGAAATGACTGGGCCCGTCTCAACTTCCACCACTCGCACCTTAAAGCCGAAGTTGGCAAATGTTTTTTCCAAAATCTTTGCACGTTTACGAACTTCAGCCTCTTGTTCGTCAAGTTCCAGTTCTTCTGGTGGCAAAAGGAGATCCAGTGACGGTAATTCGTAATTCCCCTCTGGATCGGGTGATATATCGAGTTCAAGCTGGCGAGTTGGCCGAGTTTGTCGATTTTTAATGGGAACAATTGAGGCGACCGGTTGAGCTACTTCTTCGATTTCCTCCTCGTACTCCTCGTCTGCTTCTTCGTACTCTTCGTATTCATCGTCGACCATCTCTTCTTTTTGTTTTCGTCCCCGAACTCGGATGGCAAGGTCATTTGTGTCATCTTCCGCAGGCTCAACATCCGACTCTGCGGCTTGCCGCCGTTTTTGCCACCAGGCCAGGTCTTCAACTTCTTCCTCGGAGTTGTTTGGGAGAACGCCAACTCGTGTCAGCGTTGCCTGTATGAGCATGATGCTGCTGTCACCAAGTCGAGTGAGCATGTATATAAAGCGACTGCAACATTTGAACATCAATTGGTCGGCCGTAAGAAAGAGACCCAAACCCAAAACAGTAACCGCTGTTATGGCCGCACCGGCATGTGCGAGATATCGGGTTGCCAGATCTGCGAATAACGTTCCGCCAAGTCCACCGGGTCCCCACACAGGACGGGGTATGAAAGGAGGTAGAAAAAGTGTGCAGAGGGTGGCCATACCGGCAATCGATAGCACGGCACCAACTGCACGCCATGGTAGATCCTGAAAACGCTGATGACGAAAGAGTCCGACGGAGAGTCCACCGATGAAGACGACCCCGAGCCATCCGGCGACACCAGTTGACTGATAAATAAGTGTTGCGACTGTCGACCCTAGATGCCCACAGAGATTTACCGGCTCGATACGGGGCGGAAAACCTCGGCCTGCAGGTGGGTCCGCTGGGTCGAAGCTGATAAGTGCCATTGAAACGAAGAGTACAACAGGTACGAGAACAATGGCGAGAATGTGCCGTACGCGGCTAACACCCACACGATGCGGAATATCGGGGTCAATAATGTAGTCACCATTTGCGAGCCGCTGGGCTACCCCACCAGCTATCCGTTGGTTGGCACTGGCCATGTGAGTATTTTCCTGTGTGATGAAAGACTTCTTCCCCCAACTCTACCCGGCGTATAAATTGCAGGTCGTTCGATCAGTTGCTTTGAAGACGAAACAGAAGCAACGATCACACCGGCTGTGCTGAGTGGGTAAAGTTTGATGCTCGCGGGCCACATACTGACGTCCACCCCGCTCGGTTCAAACGTTGTGAATACTCTTATCTTTGGCATTCTTGCTGGCCTTACAGCAGCTTTTTTCAGTTCCGTGTCATATTTAGTGTCTCGGCACCACGGCACTCGTGAAAGGTACGCCAGCAGGCGACTTCTTATCTTTGCTCATGTGCTCATGGGATTGATCTGCGCCATCACAGCTTCAACCACCTATTCAGCAGAGGTTCTTCTTTCTGGTATCTGGCGCTGGAACATTTGGCTGCCTTGTATCGTGTCGACGGGAACATACTTATTCGGAACTTCGGCTGTTTTCCGTGTCCTTACAACGAATGATGCGTCCCGGCTGTCGCCGCTTCTCGGTTTGAAAATAATTGCTCTCGGGCTCATTCTTTCTCTAGTTTTTGAACAGTCACTTTCTTTTGAACAGTGGGGTGCGGTGATTCTGTGCGCGGTCGCTGCAGTTCTTCTTCAGCAGGGGGGCTCTGGGCTACCTTTTCAATCGTTGACCCTTTTATCATGTGGTTGCGTCTGCTTCGCCGTTGCTGATCTTGGAATTATCGAAATGATTAATGCGATACACAACAATCTTCTCCTCAGTCGCTTCTCCGCCGGTTGTCTGGCAATGCTCGTCACATATGTATTCATTGGACTCATCATTTCACCGCTGATACTCTACGAGTATGGTAGGCGGCCGTGCCCAACCATTGGCGACTGGCGAGCAGCGGCGGAATACTCCGCCGCATGGCTCCTCGCAATGTGCGGTCTCTATGCATGTATTGGCTATGTAGGTGTCATACTAAGCACGATCTTGCAATCAACCCGTGGTATTATGTCCGTTATTATTGGTGCTATATTGGCTGGTCATGGTTGGCATCAACTCGAGAGTCAAGTGGATCAACATGTTTTTGTCAGACGCCTCATAGCGGCATTATGCATGACTGCTGCCGTCGCATTGTACGTCGTTGCAAGTCGTGACGGGTAAGAGAAATGACAGATGGATTTCTTCTTTTACTCATCAGCGATACTCTGCCCTGTAGATTCGACATGCAAATATGATAGAACTAGAAGGGTGGGGAGCCTCTACTGCTTTTATGCCAGATCCAATTGCGTTATCGCAGAACAATGAGACAACAATCATGAGTAGGCGAGCCTTTACGCTCATCGAACTTCTCGTAGTTATTGCGATTATCGGTATCTTAGTGGGGCTGCTTTTACCTGCTGTACAGTCGGCTCGGGAAAGTGGCAGAAGAATTGCGTGCGTGAATAACATGCACCAGATTGGGGTAGCTCTCCATCTCTACGAAAATGCCCGCAAAGAGTTTCCGGTTGGATGGCAGCCTAACGAGCAATCGAGACAAGCAGAATGGGGTTGGCCTGCTGAAATTTTACCGATGTTGGAGCAGTCCACCTTGTACGATTCACTGAAAGTGTCGAGTACAAGGCTCGCAGATGCGATCGGTGATTCCGCAAGAAGGCCACTTTTGACAACATCAATAGGTCTTTTTCGTTGTCCGAGTGATATCACTCCGCCAACATTATCGTGGGGCGACAATACTCACCCGCAGTATGACCGGCGATTTGATTGTCGAAATTGCCCAATAGGCTTTGAACCTGCTACGTCAAACTATGTGGGTAATGGTGGCTTAAATGATCCGCGGCCAGTTCTTGGTTCAAATGGAAATGGAGTTTTCTGGGCTGAGACTCCGGTGCGCCTTGTCGACATCACTGATGGACTAACGAAAACGTTTGCGGTAGGAGAGAGACATGACCGATGTCGTGCGGCAACGTGGATTGGTGTTCGCAATACCCCGGGACCTGATATGTGGGGGAGCTATTGGGTGCGAGCGCGTGTCAGCGTAAAGTTAAATGACCCCCGTCCGATAAGGCCTACGAACACCTGCACTGAAGGCTTCAGCAGTGCTCATCCAGGTGGAGGTAATTTTCTCTATTGTGACGGGAGTGTCGCATCACTGAATAACGACATCTCATTTTCGAATGATGGGGCCACTTTCAATAATAACAACCCCACGTATGAAGCATCAGGACTCGGGGTGTATCAGCGGCTCGGAATTCGTGACGACGGCGTTGCTACCACTATGCCGTAAAATTTTTTTCAAAAAGGAATTACGATTTTCGTGGCCGCTGACTTTGCAGAATTTGTCGCTATTGCTCAAGCCATCGGAGAAGAACTCTGGCAACGGGTCAATAAAAAATTTGAAGAACGTCCACAACTCAAGGTGGTGATAGCGGTCCTCGGTATTAGCATCTTTCTTGTCATCGCCGGGAGAACAGCAACATGGTTTTTCTCAAACTCAACTGGGGCACCGCTAGGAACAGTTACTGGTACGGTGCTTCTTGATGGTAGACCTCTGTCGAATGCGACCGTTGAATTTACACCATACGAGGGATCTGCCTCGTATGGCATCACAAACAG
>JBDOMQ010000062.1:0-5700 GCA_039831725.1 Pirellulales bacterium | reverse complement strand
TCCTGCGGGCCCTCAAAAGCAATCTTTCGAATGCGTGACCGCGGTGCAGGTTTTTTCTGCTTTTTGACGCTCGTGACTCGTTGTTTTTTTTCCATAGCGTTGATTCATCTGAGCGGATAAGGAAATCCTCGAATCAACTCGAGGAATCAAGGGTCGTACCCTAGGTTCGGAGCGAGCCAACGCTCAATATCCTTTTCTGGCATACCTTTTCGGGCAGCATACGATTGCACTTGTTCACGAGTGATTCTGTCTACAGCAAAGTATCGGCTTTCCGGGTGGCCAAAGTAGAGACCGCATACGCTTGCTGCTGGGGTCATCGCAAAGTTCTCCGTGAGACTCATGCCAGCAATGCGTTCTGCGTCGAGTAGTTGGAATAAACCAGGTTTTTCTGTGTGATCGGGACAGGCCGGATAACCGGGAGCAGGACGAATGCCACGGTACTTTTCCGCAATAAGTTCATCTGGACCAAGCTGTTCCTGTTTTCCGAACCCCCAGTCCTGTCGGGCTTTCTGATGGAGCCATTCCGCAAATGCCTCAGCGAGCCGATCAGCAAGTGCTTTAACCATGATTGAGTTATAGTCATCGTGATCTTTATCAAACTGTTCAGCGAATTCATTGCAGCCATGACCTGCTGTACACGCAAAGGCGCCAACGTAGTCTTTGCGTCCACTCGACACAGGCGCAACAAAGTCGGCGAGCGCGTAGAAGGTTTCTTGTCCACGTCGCTCCCATTGTTGCCTTAGAGTGTAAATCCGTCCGGTTTCATTTTGTCGGCTGTCATCATCAAAAAGGATGATGTCATCTCCATCACTATTTGCAGGGAAGAAACCATAGACTCCACGAGCTTCAAGTTTTTGCTTGGTGACGATATTGTCTAAAAGTCTCTGAGCATCATCGAAAAGCTTTTTGGCTTCGTTGCCGACTGTAACATCATCAAAAATAGTAGGGTATTTTCCTTTTAGTTCCCACGCCATGAAAAAAGGCGACCAATCAATAAAGGGAACGAGTTCCTCAAGCGAGACTTTTGGAAGCTGGCGAAGGCCGAGGAACTCAGGTTTCTCAATCTCGGCGAGCGACCAGTCGGTCGTCCAGCGTTTTTCAACGGCGGTTTTATACGGTACAAGTTTAACTTGTTGGCGATTCTGGAAATTTTCAAGGTCCCTTGCCTGAGCGTGGCGGTTGGCTTCTGCAAACGCCTCTTTAGATGCAGGGTTCAGTAGTTTCTCGACAACACCAGCTGCCCGCGAGGCGTCTGATACATGAACGACATTTCCGGAGTATTGGGGGGCAATTTTCACTGCCGTGTGACGCGTTGATGTCGTCGCGCCGCCAATTAAGAGAGGGACTTCAAACTTTTCATGCTGGAACTCTTTGGCGACTTGGACCATTTCATCCAAACTCGGAGTGATAAGGCCGGAAAGGCCAACGATGTCGACGTTTTCTTCACGAGCTTTCTCGATGATCGTAGCACATGGAACCATAACGCCGATATCAATGATTTCATAGCCGTTGCAGCCTAAAACAACACCAACAATGTTTTTACCGATGTCATGCACATCACCTTTGACAGTTGCCAAGAGAATGCGGCCACGCTTTGCGTCCTCCTCACCTTGTGATTTTTTCTCTTCTTCCATGTATGGCAAGAGATGCGCAACAGCCTTCTTCATGACACGCGCACTTTTTACTACCTGTGGAAGAAACATTTTGCCTGCACCGAAGAGGTCACCGACTGTCTGCATACCACTCATGAGCGGTCCTTCAATAATCTGAAGGCCCGTGTCGTACTTGGTTCTGGCCTCTTCGATGTCGTCCTCGACATGATCAGTAAGCCCTTTAAGTAATGCGTGTGCGAGCCGAGCGTCGATATCGAGTTCCCGCCACTCGTCAACTTTCTTAGAGCCACTTTCGCCGTCATCTTTTACGGTTTCTGCAAATTCAATCAGCCTGTCCGTCGCATCTTCTCGGCGGTCAAACAAGACATCTTCAATTTTCTCGAGGAGTTCGGGGTCGATGTCTTCATAGAGCGCAAGTTGCCCTGCGTTCACGATCCCCATGTCCATACCAGCTTTGATGGCATGATAAAGAAAAGCAGCATGCATTGCCTCACGAACGAGGTTGTTTCCTCGGAACGAGAAGGAGATGTTGCTCACGCCGCCAGAGATTTTTGCGAGCGGCATTTTCTCTTTGATTTGTCGCGTCGCTTCAATAAAGTTTATCGCGTAGCGATTATGCTCTTCCATTCCGGTGGCTACCGTGAGGATATTGGGATCAAAAATAATATCCTCGGGAGGGAAGTCAGCTTTTTCCGTAAGGAGTTTGTACGCTCGTTCACATATGGCAACTTTGTTGTCTATGTCAGTTGCCTGGCCCTGCTCGTCAAACGCCATGACAACTACAGCGGCTCCGTAATCCCTGATTATTCGTGCCTGTTTGAGGAACACATCCTCGCCCTCTTTCAGGCTGATTGAATTAACGATGCCTTTTCCCTGAATACATTTCAGGCCGGCCTCAAGGACTCCCCATCGAGATGAGTCAATCATGATGGGCACACGAGAGACGTCTGGTTCACTAGACAGGAGCGTCAGGAATTTTGTCATCACTGCCGGTCCGTCAAGCATGCCTTCGTCGACATTGACATCAATAATGTTGGCCCCATTTTCCACCTGTTGTCTGGCAACACTCAGCGCAGCCTCATAGTTCTCTTCCTTAATAAGTCTGGCAAATGCTCTTGATCCTGTGATATTTGTGCGTTCACCAATGATCGTGAAACTACTCTCTGGCCGCACCTCAAGAAGTTCAAGTCCGGAGTAACGGCTTAAACGTGGTTGCTCTGGCGACCTTCGTGGTGGATGAAGGGAGACGGCATCTGCAATAGCACGAATATGCTCTGGAGTCGTTCCGCAACAACCACCAACGATGTTGAGAAAACCATCTTGGGCAAATTCACCGATAACGGATGCCATCATCTCGGGGGTCTCATCGAACCCTCCAAGAGCATTTGGTAGACCAGCGTTGGGGTAGCAGCTCACCATACGGGGACAGATACGAGACAGATCTGCAAGATAAGGACGAAGCTTTTCAGGACCAAGGGCACAGTTGATTCCGGCGCTCAGTAAGTTGGCATGAGAGATGCTCTGATAGCATGCATCGACGGTCTGGGCGGAAAGCGTGCGTCCGCCCTCGAAGACGGTAAACGATGCCATGATAGGTACTGCGATACCTGTCGACCGGAAGGATTCCTCAATAGCAAGCAAGGCCGCTTTCAGCACAAGGGTGTCAAACGCTGTTTCAGCAAGAAGGAGGTCGACACCTCCCTCGAGAAGCGCTTCTATCTGCGCCCTGTAGCAAGCAACCATTTCATCAAAGGTGACATCACGATGTCCTGGGTCAGCGACGTTTCCAGCAATTGAGAGCTGCTTATTTGTTGGTCCTATTGAACCTGCAACAAAACGTGGTTTGTCAGGAGTTTTCAGTGTCGCTGCGTCAGCGGCTTCCCTTGCAATCCTGCAGGCAGCAAGATTCAATTCTCGAGTATGGCCTTCAAGTCCAAAATCTGCCAAGGCCACAGGTGTTGCGCCAAATGTGTTTGTTTCAACAATGTCGGCGCCAGCTTCTAGGAAAGAGGCGTGGATTTGCTTTATGGCATCTGGTTGAGAAAGCGTTAAAGCGTCAATACAGTTTTTAAGATCACGCTCATTATCTCGGAAAGGTTCACCTCGAAAGCCCTGTTCATCCAGGCCGAGAGCATGAACCATTGTGCCCATAGCACCATCTAATATGGCGATCCGCTCATTGAGAACGTTGAGAAAATCTTTTGAACGGTTTGTGGAAATCTCCATCGCGCTTTCTGGTCAGTCGTGGGGTTAATTATTGAACAGGATCTGGGGAACGCTGTTTTCACGAAAATGCAGCCTATCCTACCTTAATTATAGGCCAGTTCATGATCTTGGGATACTGTGATGCGTTCTTTGCGGGGATTGAACGGTGCCCATCAGGCGGGCTGCATTTGAGAATTTGGGCTGATGGCCGTGGATGTAGTGGTGGAGAAAGCAATTTCAAAAAAATGAACGCGACTTTAGTTGGGTCAAACTCTACCGAAGGCACCCGTGCTCTTTAAAGGATTTGGATCGATTGAGACGAGAATCAAGTAGAGGATGTATGGACCTGATTGCAATTTTTCCATGTGTGCTGCGTACGAAACGCTGTCTTCCGCTAGAAGACAGCTGTCCTGAATCTGCGCGGAGCAACGAGTCGTTGGAAACTCCTGAAACATGCTCGGATTTGACTTCTTTACCAGAAGAAAATGACTTGATGAAACAATTTGATGCGGCTTGGCTGGCCGGCTTTCGAGCAGCATCTCATGCCAGTAAGTCGTCGTTGATTTCGAAAGAGTCGCGGAACGAGCCGACGATTCAATCCAGCAGCCGGAAGGCTCGGCGAGGAAGTTTGCCTGCACCAGTGATGGCGGAGGCGAACAGGCGGCATGTCAAGGAGTTGAAGCCGACGACAAGAATAAAAGAACGGCGGCTTGGGGCTGAACGGGCCATAGACAAGCCTGAAAAAAACATTCGTCTTGCTGCGTTGTATCTGCCATCACTGACACTGTGGGTTCTATCGTTTGTCGCGGCCGTCGTCTGGCTCGGTGTCTTCTTTGTTGAGCGGCAGCCAACTGCTCTGGACAAAGTTCACGGAATAGGGACTGTTCGTTTTGCTGAAACACCTGTTTCACCATATGGGCAAGAAAAAAGTAGGCAGTAATGCAATTCGACCGACTCGATCAAAGTTTTTTGGATCATGCAACACGCTTTGAGCGGCAGGGTGCAGCGTGTGCGGAGCTCGCTGCCGGCCCTGCTACCACCCGTGAAAGTCCAAGCGATCAAGCAGCTCTTGGAGAAGCTGGTCGGGACAAGCAGCAAGAAAGTGGTTTAACGCAACTGGAGGCGCGTAAGGAAAGTGACCTCGACGACGTACTCGCAATGCTCCTGACGGCAGAGGCGGAGCAATGGGAAGTGCTTGCAAATCGAATTGTTCGTGCCCGGGAAAAAGGATGCCGCTTTATTGCTATTGCTGGCCACCATGCTCAGGAAGGGCGGACAACAATCACACGGGGTATTGCCTCAGTCTTGCGGTCACATGGACGGCAGGTTCGTTGTCTGGGTTCTTCACAGGAGTTCTGGCGTGAGTTGATCAGTGACTCACGGATGCGGCAACTTAATCAGGATCGGCTTGGTTGCCTCGAGTCACATGGGAAAGATGATGTTGTTCTCGTCGATTCAGGCATTTGGTTTCAACCTGGCCCATTCCGAGAACAAGAAATAGCGTCACGTGTTTTTGGTTGTGATGCCGTACTGCTGGTCCGTCACGCGGATGTACCCCCCTGCCCTAGTCGGCAGCAAGTCCTGTCGAGCCTTGGCGTCTTTCCTATCGGAGAGGTTGTAACCTTCTCCGGCTATAAAGAATGTGGTCCTATTTCACGGGAGGTGCTGAAGTCCTCCTGTTGTGCTTAATTGGGAGGACGCTGTGATGGTTTGGGAAGAATCATTCCGTTCTTGTGAATCACACCGAACTGGAGTAAATCCCACGGAGCTGGCGCAGACAGAGCAGATGGAAAGCAATGGCAGGACCCGGCCGGTGGTTCGGCCTCAGGGCCGCAACCTGTTCCACTCCCAGCAAGCTGCAGTCGCGCGTTTGCAGTATGCA
>JBDOMQ010000013.1:564-5702 GCA_039831725.1 Pirellulales bacterium | reverse complement strand
TGTTTTACGAGATCATTAACTTCTTGAGGCTGAACGCCCGCCCCGGCTGCAATGCGTCTCCGTCGTGTCTGATCAACAATACGTGATGGATTACGTCGTTCCTCAGGTGTCATGGAATCAATAATCCCGAACAGTCGATTAATGTCTTTCTCGAGATCAGCACCAGCTAACGACTCCTGCATTCCGCCCATTCCCGGGATCATACCGATCACTTTCCCAAGTGGACCAAGCCGCCTGGTTTGGAGCATCATTTTTTTGAAGTCCTCAAGTGTGAATTCACCTGACTTGAGGCGTTCCTCCTGTCGCTGCATCTCATCTTGGTCAAACTTTCGCTGAGCTTCTTCAACAAGGCTTACGACGTCTCCCATACCGAGAATCCGGCCGGCGAGTCGGTCAGGATGAAATTCTTCGAGGGCATCAACTCCCTCACCTGTACCCATAAATTTAATTGGTACACCAGTAACACTTTTTACGGATAGCGCAGCACCACCCCGAGCGTCACCATCAAGTTTGGTCATGATGACGCCATCAATTTCAAGCGCTTCATTAAATGCTTTTGCACTTAAAACGGCATCTTGACCAGTCATGGCATCAACGACTAAGAACACCTGATCAGGTGAAACAGTTCGATCAATGCGTGATAACTCAGTCATCAACTCTTCATCAATAGAAAGCCTGCCAGCTGTATCAAGAATGACAACATCAAGGCCATCCTTCTTTGCTTTTTTTACACCAGCGTTACAGACTGCAACGGGGTCGGCATGATCTTGTGGTGTATGTACTGGGATGCCGATCTGCTCACCAAGCACCGATAGTTGCTCAATTGCTGCAGGTCGCTGCAAGTCAGCAGCAACGAGCATGACGCCTTTTCCCTGTTCCTTGAGGCGGCGAGCAAGTTTTCCACATGTCGTGGTTTTTCCTGATCCTTGAAGACCACACAGCATAAGGATTGTTGTATCGCCAGAACGAAAAGGAATTTCATGGTCTACCGGTCCCATGAGATTGACTAGTTCACGGTGCACAACACCAATGAGTTGCTGTGCAGGATCTAAGGCATCAAGAACCTTTGCTCCAACAGCATCTGCAGAAACACGGTCAAGAAATTCGTCAACAACATCGTACGCAACGTCAGCTTCGAGAAGTGCTGTTCGAACCTCACCGAGGCCCTCGCGCATATTCGATTCAGAAAGTTTTCCTCTGCCTCGGAGAGTTCCTATGGCAGATGTCAGTGAATTTGAAAGATTGTCAAACATGACAAAGAGTATAACTACGTCGAAGCACAAAAATGAGTGGACGGAAAAGAATCCAGCCCAGAGTCAACTCGACACGACGATGGACCGCTCGAATCGGGAGCGAACACCCACTGTGTCGCAAGACCCGATGCGTGGCCGGCAAGAGCGGTGCATCGTCGTGTCGAGCTTAAAACCCTTGGAATCAAGAAAAAGTGCCTGGATCACTCATAACAGGAGTGGGGCCGATGACCGTGCCGGTCTCTACTCCACCCTCGCAACAAGGCGTAGGGCTCCCGCATGGTTCACAGCCACAAGGAGCGGCTCCGCATGGCTCACATGGCGGATTACATGGTGCATTACAGTTGTTCCGGTAGAGTCCTCGACTCGTATTCCGAAATTCAAGAAAAGATGGTCTTTTGCAACTATTCCCGAAGCAACTACTGCATCCTGGCAGAACGACCAGACAACCGAGCGCAGTCAGCAGGCAGATAAGACGTGTCATAGGAGAACCTCCCGGTGAATCAAAATAAAGTCGCTGAGTACTGAGTGACCGGTTTGCAATCAAACGAAAGAAACAGTCAAGCAGTCTTGCTAAGGAACCTTACCCCACGCTTTCTTTGTGTGACGGAAGGTTTTTGTTTCCTCACCATTTTTTCCATGCTAGGGTTGGAGGTGGTCGTTAATGTTTACGGAAACCGCATTGTTTCACAAACCATCTTTTCTTCGGTGAATAGCTGGTTTTGATAAATTATTTCACTGGTCTGTGGTTCAACGCTGATGTCAGGGACTCACATACACAAAATAAGTTTGTACGGATTACGCAGATTATTCGGACTCGTGTTGGTCTTCGGATATTTTGTGTGCATTACGGGTCCTGCCATTGGTTCATCATATGAAGGCCAGGTGTGCTGCGAACCAGAAATATTGGTTTTCAGTACAAGGCACTTACCTGGAATTTGTCATCTGCCAGATGTCGTGAATCCATCTGTACAGCGATATGAATCCGCGCAATGTCGCTGGCTCTCAGATGACATTGGAACGTTGCTTTCAGGGAAAGGACCCCTTGTCATTTTCCTGCATGGCAACCGATACGACGCCTGGTCAGCGAAACAACAGGGTCTACGTCTTGCAAGACGATGTAAGTCTTTCACATCCAATTCTACAAATGCACAATTGATGGTTTATTCGTGGCCAAGTCAGCAGAATGGCTGTTTGTTAAAGGATGGTCGGAACAAATATCATCGATGTTTTACCGAGGGACATTATCTAGCATGGCTCCTCGGCCAGATAGACCCTGAGCGTCCCGTTATCTTTATCGGATACAGCTTTGGCGCACTCATTACGCTTGAGGCTTTGGAGGATCTTGTTGCAGCTGAAAAGAAAGGTAGGCCAATCAGTCCCTGGCAGTACCGTCCGGGGGACACACGACTCATTTTTGTCGCACCTGCAGTTCGATGTGACGCGTTCGCGCCGTGTGGAAAATATCGTGAAACGCTTGCTTGTGTAGATCGTGTTTCACTCACCATCAATTCACGAGATGATGCTTTACGATTTTTTCATCTCCTTGATACCCGCACAAAGGTTGATGCACTTGGGTATAAAGGCATGCCACGAAGATGGATGCCATCTGAAATTATATATTCAGCTGTCGACGCACGACGAATTATTGGTCGTGAGCACGGCTTTCCTTTGTATCTCAGATCGAACACGCTGATGCATCAAATTTGCCGTGACGCGTACGGCGGTCTGGAAAGTTCTACTCTTCAACCAGCTTTGGAGCACCAAACTGTTTTAAGCAATGGTGAAGAAACTCACGAATCCGAGTAGTTGGCTTTTTCCAACTTTTCGCGAGCCTCTATCAGACGTTGTACAAGTTCTGGCATCTGAATAGTTGCTGTCCAACCAAGGCGATCAGTTGTTTCATTTACTGAGGCGTGTGGATGATAGCTATCCTGTAATCGGACAAATTGCTTGTCGTGAACAACATAGTCTTCCCAGGAAAGACCAACAGCTTCAAAGGCTTCTGAAACAAAGACATGAAGCGATGTCTGCTTCCCGGTTGCAAGAATAAAATCCTCTGGCTCTTCCTGAGAAAGCATTTTTTCCATTGCGACAACATATTCTGGCGCCCAGCCCCAATCTCGTTCGATCGAGAGATTACCTAAATGAAGATTTTTTTGTCGGCCCTGTGCAATGGAGCAGGCTCCGGAGATAATTTTCTGAGTTACAAAGTGTTCTGGTCGTAAAGGACTTTCGTGATTAAACAGAACACCAGTGCATGCAAATAAGCCATATCGTTCACGATAGTCTCGAACGGATCGAAAAGCAGACTCTTTCGCAGCAGCATACGGGTTTATGGGATCGCAGCGGGATTCACATGTGACAGGTTGCTGATGTGAATTACCGAACATTTCACAACTTCCAGCCACAAAGAGGCGTGCAGGGAGAGTTGCTCTGTGTATGGCCTCAAGCAGTCGCCGTGTCGATTCAGCAATGCTTTCAAACGTCTCCTCTGGCTGATCAAAAGACCGACGCGGAGAAGACTGTCCGGAAAGATGGAATATCATCTCCGGATGATAGTTATCAATGAGTTTTTCAATCGACTCGACGTTATCTAGTGAGGCCGTTTCAAGTGCTACCGTGTTACAGATTCCGAGTTGCTGTAGCCCGGTGAGCCGACGTGAAGAAACCTGCCGTGTTGTACCAACGACGCGGTAGCCATGTTTTATAAGATGGTCGGCGAGGTAGCACCCATCCTGGCCCGTGATACCAGTTATCATGGCGGTCGCAGGACTTTGAGATGATCTTTTCATAGTTGATGGCTATTTGGATACCCACTGCCACGGAAGAACAGGTTGACAAAATTTTCACGAAATGAAGGCAAAAGAGAATTTACGCTACGACAGAACTTCTCAGGACGAGCCCTTTCTGTCGAAAAACCAGCGAGTGGTTGCTTCTAATCCCTCAGCCAATGAATGTGTTGGCTGCCAGCTCAAAACATTACTGGCACGGGTTGCGTCGAGTAGATTTGATCGTAGGTCTCCAATTCGCTCAGGACCATATTCTGGTTCAGGCAGGCGTTGTTTTTCACCAGTATGTACACGGAGGTGTTCTACCTGTGTACGCACGTTCGCTTCGAGGGCATTGACGTCAGTGCCAACTCCCGTGCCAATATTCAGGGAAAGAATTTCTTTCTCTTTAAAGTGTGCCTCTTCTAAAGAAAGTGCAGAGAGATTCGCTACAGCAACATCAGGACCATAGACATAATCACGAATATATTTTCCATCACCATTGATGCGAGCAGGATGACCATTGAGTAATTGCTTACAGAAAATAGCGACTACCCCGGCCTCACCATGAGGATTTTGTCGAGGTCCGTAGACATTTGAATAGCGTAATGCAACCGATCTTAGCCCATGCTCTCGGGCATAAAATCCAAGGTATTTTTCACCAACCCATTTGGTAATGCCGTATGGACTTATCGGGTTTGCTGGCGATGTCTCTGGGGCAGGTGTTGGAACATCTCCGTACAGGACACCACCGGAGGATGCAAAGACCATTCGCTTACAACCCGAAGAGACCGCTGCCTCGAGTACAGAAAGAAGGCCAATGCAATTGATTTCTGCGTCTAACAGGGGCTCGCGAACGGATCGACTGACTGATAGTTGGGCTGCCTGATGACAAATAGCATCAGGCTGAAATGTTTGGAAAATTTTAGCGATGCCAAGTGTATTACGAATATCAACCTGGTGAAGCGGAATGTCGTCAGGAACATTATCAGATGATCCACTTGAAAGGTCATCGATGATCTCTACGTCATGACCAGATGTGAGGCACGCATCAACGATATGGCTGCCAATAAACCCAGCACCGCCAGTGACGATGATTTTCATTGCGGCCTCAAGA
>JBDOMQ010000013.1:0-554 GCA_039831725.1 Pirellulales bacterium | reverse complement strand
CAAGAAGTAGGTATCGTGCTGCATCAAATGCCAGCGTGAGTCATGTGGGAAGGTGCTACTGGAGAAAAGTCAGCATCACATTACCACTCGTTTGTAGTTTGCCAGGCAGGCTTGTGCAGAAGTATTCTTTTTATGCAGCTTGGTTGTTGCGAAGTTGCGTTTCTTTGACAATAAGTTCCTGTTGAGCGATTCCAAGATCGTTCTTGACCATCATGTCAACAAGCTGATCAAAGCTCGTCTGTGGTTTCCAACCCAACTGTTCGTATGCCTTGGTCGAGTCACCAAGAAGAAGATCGACTTCAGCGGGACGGTAATAACGGGGATCAATTTCAACATGATCTTCATAGTTGAGCCCAAGTTGATCAAAGGTCTTCTTGCAGAAGTCTCGAACAGAATAAAGTTCATTCGTTGCGACAACATAATCATCAGGAGTTTCTTGTTGAAGCATGCGCCACATTGCTTCTACGTAGTCACCTGCAAAACCCCAATCTCGTTTTGCATCGAGGTTGCCCAAGTAAAGTTTCTCTTGGAGCCCTAGTTTAATACGCGTCGCT
>JBDOMQ010000194.1:0-5745 GCA_039831725.1 Pirellulales bacterium | reverse complement strand
CTATAAAGGTTTCCAAGCCAAACATCATCATTATCATGCCGGATGATTCCGGTTACGGTAATCATTCGTGTTTCGGTAATCCTGTCATAAAGACCCCGAATATTGATGCCCTTAAGAAAGAAAGCTTGCTCTTAACACGGTATCACAGCAGCGCAAGATGTTCTCCCAGCCGTGCGAAACTCATGAGTGGTCGCCATGAATTTTTGGGCGGTGTGACCCATACCATCCAAGGGCGCGAGCGATTGAGCCTGGATACGATCACGCTGCCGCAAGCCCTCAAAACAGCCGGGTATGCCACTGGTTTTTTTGGCAAGTGGCACTTGGGCAATAAAGGGCCTTACCGTCCCGAGAATCGCGGGTTTGATGTTAGCTGGGTTTACGAAAAGGGCGCAAGAATGAAAGCCACTATTTCTCACAATGGAAATCCGCAGAGAATGGATGGCACCTATCCTACTGATTTATTTTTTAATAAAGCAACAGAATGGATGGATGTTCAACGTCAGGCAAAGAAACCCTTTTTCGTTTATCTCCCACCCAAATCCCCCCACGGCCCTTACAAAGAGGATTCGAGTGATATGCCGAATGAGGATTATAAAAAATTTCTTGGCACCCATCCGCAAATGACAGTACAGGTCGCGAAGATCTATTGGGAGGTTGAAAACATTGATACACGTATCGGCGAGATGATTCACCAACTCGAAGAATGGGGCATCGCAGACAACACGTTATTCATCTTCATTGGAAGTGACAATGGCGCTTCGGGAACCTCGAAACTTTACAATGCCGGGATGAACGGTCAAAAGGGACACCCGTACCAGGGCGGTACCCGTGTACCTGCTTTTTTCAGATGGCCGGGCGGCGGTATCAAAGGTGGTTCAGAAAGCGCAGCACTCATCAGCCAGATGGACATCATGCCGACTCTCCTGGAACTTACCGGCACCCCTATGACCGATCAGCTCAAGCAACAGGTTGAGGGGCGCAGTCTGGTTCCCATGTTCAAGAACCCCGAGACCGATTGGGAGGATGACCGGCATTTGGTTCACCACGTGGGTGCCTGGTTACCGGGTGAGGCCGCCCAATCGAAATACGCCAGAGTTTCCATCCAGAACAAACGATTCACGCTGGTAAATAACAAGAAAGGGGAGGAGCTTTTCGACCTCAAGAACGACCCTGGTGAAACAACAAACGTGATCGCTCAATACCCCGAAGTCGTGGCTCAACTACGTGCAGTATACGATAAATGGTGGACCAGAATGCAGCCGGGACTGGTGAACGAAGATGCCTACCAACCGCCCGCGAAATAAGTGTACCGATGTGTAAATTTGGAATCAGTTATCAATTTTTTAAACAAGACTAAATCAAGGATTTCACAATATGAAAATCATCACTCTTTTAACACTCTTGCTCACGGCATCTGTAGTGGTAGCAGCAGACAAGCCAGTTCATCTATTTATCCTCTCAGGGCAATCCAACATGCAGGGTATGGATCCGGAGACTGGTTTCATGCCGGAGGCCAAAACGCTCTTTGGAGACGAAGAGGTTGTCTATATCAAAGTTGCACAGGGCGGTCAGCCAATATGTCGATGGTTGGAGGAATGGGATGATATAGCAAAAGAGAATGGACTCACTGAGAGGGACAGAGAAAGACTGTGGAAAGATAAAGGGGTCGAGTTGTACCAGCCGATTCTCGATCAATACAAGGAAATGCTGAAAAAGCACCCCAAGCCGGCTTCAGTGACTTTTTGCTGGATGCAGGGCGAACGCGATGCCAACGGCGGGGGGCAGCCTGCCTATAAAGATGCCTTGAAGCAATTGATTACCAAACTGCGCCGTGATTTGGATCGCCCGGATATGAACATTGTCATCGGCCGCTTAAGCGATGCTGGTGGGAATAAAGAGAGTTGGGGGGCAATGCGAAAGATCCAGATGGAAATTGCCAATGAAGATCCTAGTGGCGCCTGGGTGGACTGTGATGATCTCAATGACAGAATGAAAGACGGTAAGACGCAGAACGCTGTTCACTACGAAAGGCCGGAGGGCTACATCACGCTCGGTCGACGCTTTGCGCGGCAAGGCCACGCACTTGTGATCGGAAAAGAACCTGCGGAAGACGGCAGACCGAAGAACTAACCATTATGTGCCATAAGGAACATTTCAATATGCCTTCATGCCTGATTCCTCGAAGTAACAGACTGGCCTTCGTATGTCTCTTCATCTGCATGCTCGTCTCTCCGTCAGACGCTTCCGAGTTCGAGAAGAGTCAACAGAAATCGGCTGTCAAAGAAAATGAACACCAGGCTCCGAGAACGGAGCAATCGTTTTTTAATGGCGAAGACCTGACAGGGTGGAAGGGAGATAGTGCTTACTGGTCTGTACAAGACAACGCCATTGTGGGCCACTCAGATGAACCGGTAGAAGGAAACAAATTCATTTGGTCGGAAGTGCCGGTCGACGACTTCTACCTTTCGCTGGACGTGAAGCTGACACCAGCCGAACGGAACGCAGGCATTCAGTTTCGCTCAGTATCGATCAACGAGCGAGGGCAGGCGAGAGGGTACCAGGCCGACGCGGGTGGAATTTTTTGGGGCAAACTCTATCACGAACATGGACGTAAAAAACTCGATTGGAACGACCGGGCGCTGGAGGTAATAAAACAGGCCGATTGGAATCACTATGAGATTCTCGCCGTAGGCGACCGTATCTGGACAGCCATCAACGGTACACTCTGCGTTGCAATAAAAGACCCGCAAGGTGAGCGATCGGGTCAGATAGCATTTCAAATTCATGGAGGTCCGCCACAAACAGTCCATTACCGAAATCCCACGCTGACTCATAATCCGCAAGTCAAAATAGCAGGAATGAATGAGGCTGAATTGAACGCAAAACTAAAGGCACCCGACGATGCCAACTCAAAACCAGTCGAGCCCAAATAATTAGTGCAAAAAATCAGTAGCACGAGGCAGTAGTAATAGAAGGGATGCCGAACACATGGCATTCAGCACAAGCAGACACCATCCATTGATGCATAAAAGCTGAGAGGACACACATGACACTCGCTAAAAGAAAAAATCAGACAAGGCGTCGCTTTCTCACAACAACAGCTGCAGCCGGTGCCGTCGCACCGACTTTCATCCCCGCTCGAGTCATGGGATTCGGCGGTGCGGTCCCTCCCAGTGATATGATCCGCCTTGCTGGCATAGGCATTGAAAGTCGTGGCACGACAGTTCTACAAACGATGCTCCCGCATCCTGACGTGCGATTTGTGGCAATAGCTGATGTTCGGGCCGATCGTCGCAAAGCTGTCAAGGAAATGGCTGATCAACGAAACGGTGATACCCAATGCGATACGTATCGTGATTTCCGTGAGATGCTTGAGCGTGACGACATCGATGCCGTGCTGATAGCGACTGGAGACCGCTGGCATGCACCCGCTTCAATGCTTGCAGCGGAAGCCGGCAAGGACGTCTATAGTGAAAAACCATGTGCCATTTCTATTGACTTGGCTGGAAGACTGGCCGATACCATCCATCGCACTGGCCGCATTTTCCAGTGTGGTACACAACGACGAAGTAACTCGAATTTTATTCATGCGATTGAGCTGGCCCGAACCGGCAAACTCGGCAACCTCCATACGTTGCACGCTTCAATCTATTCGCTAAGAGATAGTCACGACTGGCTTCCCGCGCAACCAGAACCTGACCCAGCCGTTATCGACTGGGACATGTGGCTCGGACCCGCGCCTTGGCGTCCATACAATGAGGCGTATGTGATGAAAGGGCAGTGGCGTGGCTACTACGATTTTGATAGCGGGGCACGGTTGCTCGACTGGGGCGCCCATACGCTTGACCTCTGCCAAGCTGCTGCCGGAGCAGATGGAACAACTCCTGTTGAATATGAGCCGCTTGATGTTGCTGGCGATAACGTCATTCAGTGTACGTACGCAAATGGTGTGAAGTTGATTTTACGGAGCACGGGGTGGCTTGGTCTGGGAACGTGTCCCGTTCGATTCGAGGGAGACGAAGGCTGGGTTGAAACGGGTGACACGGGCCGAATTGCCGTCTCACTCGATTCACTTCGCGCTGACTTACCCGCTCCAACAATTCGAGGAGGAATGCCAACCAACCATACCCGCAACTTCCTCGATTGCGTCAAATCGAGAGGTCGTACCACCACCAATGAAGACATCATGCGATCATCCCATATTGCATGTCATGCCGCTGCCATTGCCTGGAAGCTCAACCGCAAGCTGACGTTTGACCCAAGCACTGAAATGTTTGTTGGTGATAACGAAGCCAACCGGATGCGAAGCAGAGCAGCTCGTCAGCCGTGGGCCGTTTGATCAACACGCTCCCTAAAAACACCCAAACATAGAAGCATGACAAGGACAGCAGGCATGGCTCGTATTGATCACTTCAGAGCATTGTTTTTGGCTCTCTGTTTTTCAGTGATAGCCTCTCTCGGGTTGCTCGCTCAAGACTCACCAACAGGCACACCTGCTTCTTTGGTTACAGTGTTAACGTCGCCAGATGCATCAGTCTTTGAAAAAGCGAAGGCGTGCGAACGGCTGGCGATCTTTGGCGATGAACGCTCTGTACCGGCGCTAGCTGACTTACTGACAGATGACAAGCTGTCGTCCTACGCCAGAGATGCACTTGAAGCAATCCCAGGTGAAGCCTCCGACGCCGCACTTCGCGACGCGATTGCACACCTTGAGGGCGACCGGTTGATTGACGTACTCGCTTCGATCGGTGTGCGTCGTGATGCACAAGCGGTTGGTGTGATAGCCGCCTTACTCAGAAGTGATGATGAAGCCACCGCAGCAGCGGCTGCCCGATCCCTCGGACGCATTGGCAGCCCGCAAGCCGCTGACGAATTACAGAAAATGCTATCCGAAGCGACAGCGGGGTCGGGTATTACGTTGGCAAATGCATGCATGGTCTGCATCCAGCAACTGGCGAAGCAGGGCAGGGTGAAGGAC
Organism: Pirellulales bacterium; assembly: GCA_039831725.1. Lineage (GTDB taxonomy): Bacteria > Planctomycetota > Planctomycetia > Pirellulales > UBA1268 > UBA1268. The sequence goes on along the minus strand of JBDOMQ010000194.1, from coordinate 767 downwards.
GCCGTGACACTGTATGACGCGATCGAAGCTGCTGATCTGCCAGCCTCAATAAAGAGTAAGGCAACGTACAATATCATTCTTGCGCAAGGAGATGATGGCCTGCCAAAACTCATCGAACTGCTCGAGACTGATGACGAGTCCAATTTCCGACTGGCCCTGCAGGCTATCAGACACTTGAAAATTGATGCCTCACCTGAGCTACAAAAGCTCTTTCATACGGTTTCACCAGAGCGTCAGGTTCTCTTGCTTCAATCATTAGAGGAATTGGGCAACGAGACGGCACTTCCAACGGTTATGAAAGCAGCACAGGCAGAGGACTCTGCCGTTCGCATGCAAGCAATTCGAGCACTCGCGACAGTAGGCAATGAAACGGCCGTGCCTTTATTACTTGAAGTGGGGGCAGAATCCGACGAGGAGCTTGCCGAAACTGCTCGATCGATACTTGCAGCACTTCCGTTTGGTGGAATCGACACAGCGATTCTTAGTCGACTTACGAGCGATGACATCGCTACCCAACAAATGGCCATTGATGTAGCAGCACAACGGCGGATTGCCGAGGCTTCGGCCACATTGTTTCAGCTGGCCGCAAGTGATGACGACACAACCAGAAAGGAAGCTATCAATGCGTTAGCAGCTACAGTTCGAATGGAACATCTTGCTGATTTTATTTCTATGGTAATGAAGGAACAGCGTTCACTTGGCGATGTCGCCATGCGTTCCGCACTGACTGCAGCCTGTGTTCGCATGCCACAGGAAGGCTGTGCTAA
>JBDOMQ010000368.1:0-5761 GCA_039831725.1 Pirellulales bacterium | reverse complement strand
CGTGTTAATTCCAAAAATAAATTTTTACTTGAGTATAAGCGTTTTCAGATTGCGTAAACACACCGAGGTGTTGGCTTGCGATTTGACTACGTATTCCAGACCAGCATCCATACACTGCAACTAAAATCTCGCATGTCTATTGGTCGGTCACCACGTTTTTGAAAACAATGGATTTACAAGAATCAGTACGTGTCTTACCTGGGAAGAGACAATGGCCCTTCATCCCTATTTTTTGTCAAACGGTCTCTAGTCGTTTTTTCTTTTCTCGCTAACTTTTTTTGTGTCTTCTCGCCGCTTGATAATTCCAGCAAGTTTTTTCTTTTCGGCTTCCAGCACGCCTGTAGGGATCACAGCAGGCGTGACTTCAGCCATGTCGATGATGTCTGTTTCTTTGAGCTCTTTTAAGCGTATGTTTTGGTACCACACGGGATCGCCATGATCTTGCAGACTCAGGTTGGCACCACGGGCATCCAGATTTCCACCTCGCTGTCTGAGCATGTCGACATTGGCAGCCCATTTTGGATCTTTGTAATCCATGTGAATCACTTTCTCTCCGTTGAGCCAGTGCTGGATAATGGTTCCCTTGCACACAATGCGGCCTGTATTCCATTGGCCAACAGGCTTGGTCATATCTTTTGAGGGTTGGACACAAAAGTAAAGAGATGCTGCGCTCGTGCGAGGGTTCCTGCCATCAGGGTGGGCCTCATTATCGAGAATTTGATACTCGTATTGGGTTGGCCGATAGTACACACCACTATTACTTCTCTCACTCACTTTCCACTCGAATTGAAGTTCGAAGTCGTCAGGGATTTTCTTACCGATGTAGACCAGACTGCCACCCTTCCCCTGCCAAGCAATAACTCCCGACTCAATTTTCCAATTGCCACTGTGCTTCCAATTCGTCAGGCGGTCTCCTTGGCTCAGCAGCATGAAACCATTCGTCGTAGCATCTGAGCGAATCGATGTTGATTCATCAGCGTACGCGGCTGAAAGAAACCAACTGGGCCACACGCACAGCACGGCCAAAACGCTGATTCCAAGCAATTGAAAAACTCGAAGGTGGAGATGCAGGACTGAGCGTAAAAGCATGGCTTATTAAATTCCTAACTTGGAAAGATGGATGACCATTTTGAACTCATTGACAGAAGAATATCTGGCTGTTCTTTCGACCCGATTTTTAATAGGTCAAATAGACCTAAATCTCCATTCAAAAATTGGTTGAGGAAACTGTTGTCAAAGAAGGGTACTCTATTAAGTAGTACGGGGAAAAAATTTTGCCTGATCTGTGCCAAAAAATGCTTCGACGCGCACATATCAAGACCATGGAATCACCACAGAAGGAGTGAACCGATCGCAAAGCGAACGTGGCGATGACAAGAAGATGCAGAAACGGTTTTGAAGAAACTATATAAAACATGAACAGCCCACACAGTACATGAGGCGTCGCAAGATGGTCTATGTGGACATGAACCTCGGCGAAATTAGGATGACGGACACCTTGCGCTATCCATTGCTCACCCACGGAGAATCAAGGTGCCTATTATTCTTCCGCCGATAACCCGTCGTCAATTCGTCACACACTCGCTGACTCTTGGCGGCACAGCCATTGTGACATCTCGCACGCTGGCCGCCGTGGACAGTGAACCTACTCAACTAGATTCGAACCGAGTGGCTTTGCTTGCCGACACACACATCAGTGCCGATCCAGATCTTGTCTACCCGGGGACGAAGTGGCCTGGATCTCCCGTCGCGGAGAACGAACATGAAAGCGTGAACATAGCACAATGCCTTACAGAGGTGGCCAAGAGCGTCATCGCACTTCATCCTCGACCCGCTCACTTGATCATCAACGGCGACTGCGCTCTGAGCAATGGTAAAGAATCCGAGTACAAACAACTTCTCGAACTTGTTGAGCCAATTCGTGTTGCGGGCATCACCATTCACGTGACAATCGGCAATCATGACAATCGTAAAAATGTGTGGAAACTGCTCCCATTCTTGAAAAAAGAGCAGATAGGCATTCAAGCGGACGTGATTGAACTGCCACGTGCAAACCTCGTGTTGCTGGATTCAGGAAAGGGAACTCTTGGAGATCAGCAGTTGAACTGGCTCGCCAAGCAACTCGACAAACGAGCGGATAAGCCCGCCCTCATTTTTGGTCACTACAATCCGTATCCAAACCGAGGCGTTCGCCCGAATAAGGGCATGCGTGACGGGTCGTCACTGTTGCAACTTCTTGCCGAGCAAAAGCATGCCAGAGCCTATATCTATGGGCACACCCATGAATGGCAACACGATCAACGGGACCATCTCCATCTTATTAACCTGCCGGCCGTAAGTTACTATTTTGGAAAAGGCCATGCGCATGGCTGGGTCGATATGAAGCTCACTGAAACATCCGCTCAGCTCGAGTTGCACTGCATTAATCGCAAACACAAACAGCACGGTGATCGGAGACAAGTCAGTTTAAAAGACCGAAAGACTTTAAGTTAATTACTCCGCCGCTACGGATTGCCCTTTAGGGGCATCACGAGAAAAGAATCTATTACAGGGAAAGCGTTTCGAATGAAGATCTTTGATTTATTATGCCTGGTTGTTACGTGCGTGAGCCTTGCGAAATGCTGCGTTGCTGATCCAGGAGTCGACACGCCCGTAACCGTTCGTGTTGCCAGTTATAATGTGGTGTTTGGCAGCATGACGACACCCGAACAACTTGGAGGGATGTTCAAACCCTATAACTTGGACATCATTGGGTTTAGTGAAGTTCCAGATGGCGACTGGACAGCTCGCGTGGGCAAAGTTCTGGGAATGGAACACAGCTATGTGGGAAAAATCACATCTGCAAATCATAAGGACAAATACAAATCGATACTGAGCCGGACACCACTCGAGGGCACAACTGAGCACGAACTGCGAGTCACACGTCGAGGCTTCTGGAATCCTGCATCAGTCGTACGAGCCGCAACAGAAATCGAAGGTGTTTCTATTGCATTCTACTCGTTGCATGTCTCTGGTTCGGGAGGACGCAAAGGTAATGGGCATGCCTACCAACTTGCGACCGAGATCATGCCAAAAGAGACGACGGAACGCGTGATTGTCGTTGGGGATTTCAATAACCGTATCGGTGATGAGGCAATGAATGCCATCGAGGCCGCAGGAATGAAACCGACTTGGAAGGATTTGACAATCGATCTCTCCAAGGAGTCCACGTTCTTGCACAACAATCCCGATAGGCATCTGGGTGTTATCGATCACATCTTGTACAACTCCTCGTCTGGAGCCAAGGCTAACAAGGGCGGGATCATTGAATTAAAGAAGCCGCTGTCCGATCACAAACCCATCTGGGCAGAAATCGTCTTCCCTCGAAAAATCAAGAAAGTAAAAAAACTTGATGATGGAAAGACTGCGCAACCTAAAGCAGCGGCCCTTCAAGTAGCTCCAACAGGCACCATTAGAAAGAAATCGTTATGAAGAAAATGTTTCTTGCACTTCCTGCTATTGGAATGCTGTTCGCTATTGGGTTTTCTTTTGTTACGCCCCTATACGCACAAACCGAAGAGCCAATTGTCACGGTCATGTCTTATAATATCTATCGTGGTGGCACGATGAGCAGGCAGCCCTTGTCTCAAACCGCCAAGGTCATTCAGGAGGCAAAGGCCGATATTGTTGGCGTGCAGGAGACGCTTTCACCAAAGGGTGACAACGCAGAAAAATTAGCAACGTTGCTGGGTTGGAATCTCTATATCAGCCGCAGACATAACTGCATCATGACGCACCATGAGATTGTTGATCGCCTCGACGGAGGGATCAGGGTCAAGATGCCGTCGGGTCAGCACGCCTACATTTTCACTCTTCACCTGGCATCCAACCCATATCAACCCTACCAACTTTTGAATATCCGTCCGAAGTGGCACAAACACTGGGATACTCCTTTTATCAAGACCGAAACAGAGGCGATTGCCGCGGCAAAAAAGGCGCGTGGGAGTGAAATCGCAACGCTTCTTCTGCAGATAAATTCACTTCCGGATAAAGAGGCTCCTGTTTTTATAGTCGGCGATTTTAATGAACCTTCACACCTTGACTGGACCAATAAAGCAGCCAAGTCAGGTCGTCACCCCATCAAAGTGGCATTTCCCACTTCTTTGGCGATGACCAGAGCAGGTTTCAAAGATGCCTGGCGGACGGTCTATCCCGATGAGATGAAAAATCCAGGCTTTACCTGGTCACCCATGTACAAGACGGATGATCCCACAACCCACCACGATCGCATCGACTTTGTTTATTTCAAAGGCAAAGGCGTCGAGGCAGTTGATACAAAAATCGTGGGAGAAAGCAAAGAGAATGCAGACATTGTCGTTGTCCCCTACCCATCTGATCACCGCGCAGTCGTTGCGTCGTTCACGCTACCCAATCAACAAAATTTAGAGAAGGCAAACTCCACGGTAGCGAAGTAAATTCACCACTCCGTGATATGCCGTCGGGTCTTGGCAAAGTAACGGATTGAATCTGAATATTTATCAAGAATTTCAACTGCCTTGCACTTGATGTCTATGAGCACGGCCTCACGATCCGTGTCTTTGTCACCCAATTCATTGAGTTTCCTGAGTGCATAGTGATAGTCAAACGAGGCAACAAATATTTCATGATCATTCATATTCTTGTCTCCATTGTACTATTATGGTTCAGAATATTTCTGTAACTACTCACACGACTTAACTTGAAACTGTCCTCACTTGAGCACGGTTTTTGCACCCATGAAGCCCAACTACACTATTCACTATTTTTTGGTATTAGAACCGCGTCGATTGCGTGGATGATCCCATCAACACATTGAATGTCAGCTTCAAGGACAACCGCATCATTAACGTGGACTTTACCTGAATGGCTGGTTACGTTGACCCTGCCACCTTGCACCATATTGATACTCTTTTCTGCAAGGGATTGCTTTGCATCAAATGATCCTGCTGCAACATGATACGCGAGTAACGTAATTAACTTCTCACGGTTGTCTGGTTTGAGAAGTTCTTCGAGCAGGCCTTCTGGAAGGTTAGAAAATGCCTCATCTGTCGGAGCAAATATTGTGAGCGGATTATCCCACTGAAAAAAAACTGTGAGCTTTGCTGTATCAAGTGCTTGTTTAAAAATAGTAAATCTTCCATCAGCAACAGCCGTTGCAATCAGACGCTCTGGCTGATGTGAAACATTTTTCACGGACTTTGGTTTTCCTTGTCCTTTTCCATAGGTTCGAATCCACTGTACTTCGAGATCAAAAGGGCCTGACTTTTTATCTGCCAATAAAATAGATACTCGTTGAATAGCCGACGTATCCAACACTTCGTCAGGAAACTGACGGCCTCTCCAACTTGCAACAAAACCTTCGAAGGGAACCTTTACCTGTATCCACTGGTCTTTTTTTGTCTTGAATTTTCCACTGAATGAAATTGGATTGCCACGAAATTTAGCTGTTGAATCAAGTCGGGCCTCGTACGTTCGCCCATCACCCTTGACGAGCAAGAGTAGGCCAAGGTCATTGCTCAGATCAAAATTTACGCCACGACTCCGAACGGTTGAAAACCCACCGTTGTTATCAAGTGAAAGAGTGCCCCAGAAATGCATTATGTTGCCGGCCGTGTGTTCAACATTCCCTTTCGAAAGCCCACCCATCACACCATCATTGACGATCTGCCATGCAAATTTCTTGTTCTCAGCAGGTGTAAATTCAGAAACAGATTGGCCACGCCACGATGCTGGCGAAGCTGCA
>JBDOMQ010000418.1:0-5795 GCA_039831725.1 Pirellulales bacterium | reverse complement strand
CAAGAACTCCGATGATCGCGATAACGACCAGTAGTTCAATGAGAGTGAAGCCAGCCGGTTTCACAGGAAGGGAAAATCTTTTCGTTCTCATGCAAGAAGCCATTCTTTCGCCTCGTTCTAAAAAAAGTGAGTGATTTGGCTGGCTTTGGGGTATAACCTGGGCTGGCTAGATAATTGATATTGAGATTCAATCTCAATAAGTCTAGTGTAGCGGTTTTCTGAAGTTCGTCAATCTCGAATTCTGTGGGAAATGGAATGGAAAACAATACGTCGAAAAACCAGGAAGTTGCCAAAGGTGAAAGCAAAGTTGCGAATCCGCTGAATCCTGTTTCCTCAAAGGAACTTCTTCAGGGGCGGCGAGAACTGCAGATTCTCCACGGCAATGAGGTGTACCGTCTGACCCTTACCCGAACCGGTAAATTAATCCTTCACAAGTAAGCAAGGTCACGTACGGCGACCTGAGATGAGTTCCATGAACTCGGAAGTCTTAGTTATCCTCGGCAAGTAATGCTCGGAGCGTCGGTTCGATTGCTTCAGCCCAGATGGCATATCCTTTTTGTTTCGGGTGAAGCAGATCAGGCATGATCTCTTTCGAGAGCGTTCCGTCGGGCAGAAGGAATCGTTCATTGATGTCGAGATATGTGACGTGATCATCTTTCGCAAGTTTCGATACTAAAGCATTGGCTTTATGATTATTGACTCTCTGTGGATCAGTTGCTTTTGCTGCGCGAGGAAAAATTGCTAGGAGGAGTATTTTTGAGCCCGGTGATTTCACTTTGATACGTTCAATGATCTTCTCAATGCCGGCAGCGATTGCTTTTGGTGGATCTTTTCTGTGGCCGGTATTATTCGTGCCGATCATGATCACAACAACTTTTGGCTCGACCCCATCAAACTCACCGTTATCCAGTCGCCAGAGTACGTGTTCTGTACGATCACCACTAAAGCCAAGGTTGAGTGAGTTTCTTTTTCGGTAGTACTTGTTCCATGTTTTTTTTCCGGCGCTTTCCCAGCCATGAGTGATTGAGTCACCTAGAAAGACAATATCCCAGTCATTTTTTTTTGATTCAGCAGCTTTGCTTTCATGTCGCTCTTGCCACCAGTTTCTCTCATCGCTTTTCATGCGGTGTGCCGGCGTTGTTGCAGCTTTGATTGCCGCCTGAACAACATTTTCAGCACAGGCTGTCGCCGGCACTGCAAAAGAGAGGATGATTACCAACTGGAAAACACGAGTGGAAAACATAGCCAAGCCTTTTCTTGCCAATGAGCATTTTTGGTATTAAAACATCATGCATATGTACCGATGCATCTTGATATTATCAGATATCCGGCTTTGCAAAGGCGAAAATCAACAGTATTTCCCTGAAATAAAGCAGTTTTAAGTTTTTGTGAGTTCTTGGTCGGCAGGCGTTTCGTGTGCCGGCCAATGAGAGGGCCGGTTTTGACTTCGCGATTCCTCGCACGCGTCCTGAGACGTGAATTAGATGGAATCCATCATGCAGGGTGAAGCGACGTCACGACAAGGGCAAAGAGTCGATTCTTTCTCGATCAGCGTACTGTTTTCAGGGTTTCTGCTCGGTGCATGCACGCGTGCGTGCGCGACATGGAACTCCACGCACCGCATGCTATGTGCTTGCCTGCCGGAAATGCTCGCCGTGTGGCAGGTTTTAAATGGAGGGATGGCTTCAGGATCACAAAAAAAGGTGCGTGTTATCTTTGGCGATGTATAGTCAGAAAAGAAACGGTTTGTCTACTAGCCCAAGAACCTGCCTGCTTTAGACGAGCTTGTCGAAAGGAAATTGTATGAGAATTATGATCGTGTCTGGGAGCCATCGTCAGGAGAGTCAGTCTTCCCGTGTGGCTGAATATCTTGCTGCTGATCTCGCTCGCATTGACTCGACACTTGTTCTCGATCGTTTCAGTTTATCAGGAAACCCTCTGCCGCTTTGGGATGAAAGTGCTTGGCAAGGAACGAGTTCTCTTGCCGACTTGTGGCAACCAATTCGCGATCGCATGCGACAGGCACATGCGTTCGTGTTTGTGGTTCCTGAGTGGGCTGGTATGGTTCCGCCCGGCTTGAAAAACCTTTTGCTATTTTCAAGTCCTCAGGAAGTTGGGCATAAGCCAGCACTTCTGGTAGGAGTTTCGGCGACTCGTGGTGGCAGTTATCCGCTGAGTGAGTTGCGAACAAGCGGGTACAAAAATAATAGGCTTCTTGTTATTCCAGAGCATGTTCTTGTTCAGGATGTCACTGATATGTTGGTCGGTGACAGTCCGGGCAATAAACGGGATGAATGGATTCGTAAGCGGATCACATTTGCAAACCGTCTCTTGCTCGAATACGGGAAAGCACTTGGGTCGATTAGAGCCAGCGGACTTACGGATGACGCAGATTTTCCGTACGGCATGTAATTCTGGAAGTTTTTTCATACATTAGATTTTTTGAAACAGGCCGTTAGAGATTCATTTATGTCGTCGGAAGCAACAGAGTCTTCAGTGCCTCGTGGAAATCTTGCTGGATTTTTTGAATTTGCCCGTGACGATATTCGTTCCGGCTTTATTGTTTTTCTGATTGCTCTTCCGCTGTGTCTTGGCATTTCACTTGCGTGTGGGTATCCGCCGATTGCAGGTGTGTTCACGGCAATAATTGGTGGCGTTGTAACGCCGCTACTGACAAACAGTGAACTCACCATAAAAGGGCCTGCCGCCGGACTAATTGTTGTCATTGCTGGTTGTGTTTCTGAGTTCAGTGGCGATGGGATGAGTGGTGGCTGGGCACCAATGGACCAGCAGGCGTATCGTGCTGCTTTAGCCATTGGTTTCGCAGCGGCTATTTTGCAGATGATATTTGCATCGTTTCGTGCAGGGATCTTGGGAGAGTTCTTCCCGATATCTGTTGTGCACGGAATGCTCGCCGGGATTGGAATCATTATCTGTATTAAACAACTCCCAATTGCGCTTGGCGTAGCAGCGTCAGGTGACCCGATAGAAATTCTTACAGATATTCCACATCTCCTTGCTGAATCTAATCCTGCAATCGCAGTCATCGGTATTGCAAGTCTCGTCATCATGTTCGCGTGGCCTGCCTGTGTGCGTCCATGGCCATTCTTACGCAAAGTCCCGGCTCCGATCGTAGTTCTTCTAGTAGCGATTCCAGCTGGTTATGGCTTTGACCTATTGCATGAGCATTCATACTACCTTCAAGGGCATGAATATCAGCTAGGTGAACAGTTTCTTGTCAGTATGCCAAAGCAGATCTTCGGTATGTTTCACGATATTACCCTGCCAAACTTTGCCGTGCTTGCTGACCCACGGGCATGGAAGTGGGCACTCGTTTTTTTCTGTATCGGAAGCCTTGAGTCTGTGCTGAGTGCCAAAGCTGTCGATGCCGTTGATCCCTGGAAGCGTCGTAGCAGCATGGATAGAGATCTTTTTGCAGTGGGGGCGGGCAACCTGATCGCTTCACTGCTAGGAGGTCTACCGATGATTTCAGAAATTGTTCGTTCGAAAGCAAATATCGATAACGGTGGGAAGACACGCTTTGCCAATTTCTGGCACGCAATTTTTCTTTTGTTATGTGTCGCAGTTATTCCGACGTTTCTTCATCTCATTCCGCTTGCTGCGCTTGCTGCCATGCTTGTGTATACCGGTTTCCGTCTTACTCACCCTACAGAGTTCATTCATATATATCGGATTGGGCGAGAACAGCTTGCGATTTTTATCACAACGATGGTTATGGTCGTCGTCACCGACCTGCTTGTCGGCGTGCTAATCGGAGTGGTACTGAAAGTATCCCTCCACCTTGCCAATGGAGTTCCAATTCGCTCACTCTTTAAACCCTATCTAGAGGTTGAAGATGTCTCAGGTGACACGAGTCTCATTCGCGCTCGAGACTCTGCAGTATTCAGCAACTGGATACCGTTTCGGCGGCAGATTGAACAAGTAGGTCTTGTTCAGCAGCGAAACCTGATTATCGATCTTTCTGGCGTGCAGCTTGTAGATGACAGTGTTCTGGAAAAGCTGGAAGAGATGAGAGAGTCTTTTGAGCTGGAAGGGCTCAGTTTTCATGTCCGTGGGCTCGATTCACTAATTCCGATGTCCGATAATGCGTTGGCCACCCGCAAACGCACATTGGGTCAGATGAAACGGTTGACGATCATGACGCCATCAGCAGTCGCCGAGCATCTGGTTGATGAGTTTGTTGAACGCGGAGTAACCGGATACACCATTACGGAGTGTAAAGGAGGAGGGCGACAGTTTGCTGATGGCCCGCTGCTTCAGCGCGCTCGATCTGTCCGTTTAGAGATTTTAGTTCCAACAACCAAAGCTGCCTCGCTGATAGAATTTTTGAGGGCTGAGATTTTGCCAGAATTCATGGCCACGATCTGTCTTGAGACAGTTGAAGTGCTCCGGTCGACAGATTTCGAGTAGAGATTCTTGTTTTTGGGGTCTTGATGATTCGAGATCATGCAGCAATCTCTGGAGATGTTGCGAGTCGAAGCGCCACTTTGCAGCCCATCAGGTACTGTTCGATATCCAGTCTTTCGCCCAATGAATGACCAGCGACTTGGCCGGCTCCAAGTGTCGCTACGGGAATGCCACGAGCGTTTAGCCAGTTCGCATCGAGTGCACCTTGTGTCGTAAGGAGTTCAGGTTCCATGCCGAGTGATCGAATAGCAGCCTCGGCAGTTTGTACTGATGCCGCATTTTTTGGAATGGTAAAGGGCTCGTATTCAACGTCGGTATGGAAAGTAATAGAGCCTCGTTGGCCACGGCAGTTTTTTATTGAGCGAACTGCTCGTTGACAAGCTCGCTCAACTTCACGAGCGATGCGATCGAGAAGTCGACGATCGAAACTACGACACTCCCCTTCAATATCAACACGATCAGTCACAACATTTGTTGCATCACCTCCATGAATAGTGGCAAGGTTGCATGTGCCCACTTTCCCTCCACGGAGAAATTCTCCATGCCAGCCCCCACTTACAAGGTCTTGGATGGCAAGCCCGGCAAGTGTTAATGCACTGACGCCACGGTCAGCAGCTCCACCTGCATGAGATGCAATTCCATGAAATTGGATCGAGAGAGTCCTGCCACCGATAGCAGCGTGAGTTATTCTTTGGGGGCCTCGACCATCCCAGTTCCATGCAAGCTTGGGTTTGCCCAGCTTGCTTGCATTGACGAACCGACTGCCGAATAAGCCAAGCTCTTCCTGAATCGTGAATAAAAATGTAAGGGGGGGGTGAGGCAGTTTTCTTCGTTGAATCTCAAGGATAGCATTGAGTATTGCTGCAACGCCTGATCGATTATCGGCACCAAGGGCTGTCCTCGGATTCCCAGAAACAATTGAGTCGCCTCTCTGGATCGGTCTACAGCCAACGCATAATGGTACTGTGTCGAGGTGTGCCATGAGCATTCTTCGTGGTGCTCGAATGGTTCCAGGAAGCTTCACGATAAGATTGCCTGTACTGCCTCCGGCAGGTGATTTCTTGTGTGCGTTATCTGTTGTGATTGCCGATGCTGGAATATCAGCAGCAGTCAGCCGTCTACGAATCTGGTCAACCACTTTTTCTTCATGGCAACTTGGCCCAGGAATCTTCATAAGGGCAACTACAAGATCAATGGCACGGTTTGCATCGAGTATTGATGGTCTGGTCGTTTCAGAGTTTTTCTTTCGACCCTTTTTTTTCATGAGATATCAATTCTGAATTATTGAAGCATGGCGTACAGAAAGATGTCATTCGGAGTAATGATTATAACGCCAGAATCTTTTTTTAATTTTCAATGGTTGGTGT
>JBDOMQ010000040.1:0-5837 GCA_039831725.1 Pirellulales bacterium | reverse complement strand
ACCACTGTAAGGCATCAGCGGCGGCTGTGAAATTTTCAAAAATAGTGCTGACCCAGTGTTTTTCTTCACTGTCTGGAGCACGAGTTTCAGCAGCAGTAACCTGTGAAATTGTGATGGTAAGAAAGTACGATGAGACGATAAAAAATTGCAGTATAGAAACTATTTTTAGCACTGCAGTGTTGCTTACAAGTATTCGTGCCATTCTTTGCTTTCTAACTCAGCGACTACTTTACGGATCTGTTCTTCGTGCGATCTGTCAGCAACCAAGGTTGCATCATCGGTATGTACTAAAAGAGTATTCTCCAGACCCAAAGTGACAATGAGGTGGTCGTCGCAGGTGTGCACAAGGACGTTCTTTGAATCGATGCCTAAGTGACGACCCACAACAGTATTTCCATTTTCGTCGTGCCCTCTTTGCCGAGCGACAGCAGACCAGCCGCCGAGATCATCCCATGTAAACGGCGCTTCGATCACGGCAACTTCCGTAGCATGCTCGAGCACAGCGTAATCAATCGAAACACCTTTTATTGCAGCAAATTCCTTCGAAAAGACCTCATCGCGTTGAGGAGTTTCCCAATTGTCTGCAATACGTCTTAAGTGCTTCAAGCAGGCGGGTTGATGTTCCGCAAGTGCTTCAATGATCGTTTTCGCTCGCCAGACGAAGATACCGGCATTCCAAAGAAAAGTGCCCGCAGCAAGATATTCTTTCGCCATATCGACGGGTGGCTTCTCACGGAATTGAGCAACACGGTGGACTGGTGCATCATCCTTTTCATGCGGCAGTGTCTCTCCTTGTTGTATGTACCCGTAGCTGGAGGACGGGTTCGATGGACGAATCCCAAATGTGACAAGTCGATCCGGGCTTTGGTCGACAAGATTATTTGCTTGTAGCAGAGCTTTCTGGAAGGATTCAGTTGGATTAATTACGTGGTCACTGGGCATGACTGCCATCGTTGCGTCAGAGTCTTGTTGAAGTACAAGTAAAGCAGCAAGTCCTATGCACGGCGCGGTATCACGTTTGCAGGGTTCACCAACAATTGCTGTTGTTGGGAGTTCAGGTAACTGCCTTTGGACAGTTTCTATCAGTCGACTGTTGGTTACGATGAGGGTCTGCTCTGGGGAGACAAGTCCTTGAAGCCTCCCTACGGTGTCTTGTAGAAGTGTGTCTGAGCCCGCAAGTGGTAGTAATTGTTTTGGTAATTTTGCACGGCTCGACGGCCAGAAACGGGTGCCTGATCCACCCGCCATAATGATTGCGTGAAGCATGAAATGAATATTCCCCGAAGGAGGTGTGGTATTTCAGAGTCTTTAGATTGCCCGAATGATACAAGGAGCGTCAATGTGGTTTTTTTGATAGATGCCAGACTTTGAAATGAGGCGTAGATCTTCATCATCAAAAATTGATGCAGCATCAAGTTCCACATGTATACCTGCCCCAACCGTGATACCAACTCGTTCAAGATGCCGAATGGCATACGCATTAAGTGCTTGTTGGACTGTTTCGGGGGAGTCCTTGGCAGCACCAGACGGATTTTTCAGTGGCGCAAAACCCTCTGCTGGATCAACCTCCACAACGGTAACGCCGTCAGCTAACGGCATTATGTCGAATATGAATCGTTCAAATTTGAAAGCATTTGGTGCCAATGGTTGGATGAGTAAACCATTTTCATTGAGAAAAGAAACCTTTTTATGAGCGATGTGTAACGGAAGCCGTGTTTGGGACGAAGCAATACTTTCAAGGAAGTCTGTTTCAAATGCATGAATTGCAATGCTGCCAGCAAAAAACCGCAATCTTCCATCTGAAAGCCGCTCGGTAGCGATGTTTTGAGGAAGGTCACTATATTCAATGATTCTTGTTATGCCATCGGATTCAGCCACGACGCCGACCCGTTCCTCAGGATCAAGTTTTGGAATAACTTGCGTTGAAAGTGGGGATTCAGACAGGAGATGGTGGCCAAGAAATTCCGGTGCAAGTGGCTTTGCAAGAGGGTTGTCTACCTGAAAGCTCACGAGCGTACGGCAGTCCTGCTGCCGAAACCAATCGAGGCCTCCACTCTCTATGAGCGCCTGAAGCATTCCACCATGGCCATCCGGTGCGACTGCAACATGATCACATGCATCAAGAAAAAGTCTGCCCGTCTCCGCATCAACTGCTGGTAGATTACCTTGGCAAAAGAAGAAAATTTGATCGGCATCGAGGCCGCAGAAATTCGCCTCTCTTAGGAATGCACGGGTTGCCGTATCCGTAGCTGTACTTGTCATAATGGCAAGAGGGATACGGCTTCCGAACCGTTTTTTTATCGCATGGAGATGGCCGAGGAGTACATCGAAAAGAGTTGACTTCGATATTGTTCCAATCGGAAATGTTCCTTTTGGTCCATTAAACCCAAGGCGAGTGCCCTGACCGCCTGCCATCAATATCGCACCTACTTGAGCGGTGCGTAGGCACTCACGTCCGCGGCTCAGAGCCTCTGATGATGCCGTGCCAAGGCTCCCAATTTTATGACAACTCGGCGTTGATGCATTTTCAAAGTTTTGATGTTTCGTGACACTTCTTTTTTCTTGACGGGCTGCAACGAGTTTCTTGCAGGCAGCAATCTCACGCCAGTCGATTGCCCTCAGTTGGGTTTCCAGACGACTGCGTTCTCCCTCAGAGAGTTGCTCCCAGTGGGCAAGCAGATGTTCTTCTCCGTGATGTTCTAAGAGATCGAGAAGCGTAGTTGGTGGCATGAGTGAAGTATTGTGCAAATGAAAGCGACGGTAGGTTAAATGCCACGAACCCAATTCCAAAGCAAGAAGCAGAGGATAGGGAAGAGGATGAAAATGAGACCGTACGTGAAAAGTGTAGTCCAGATGTGCTCGGGCCAACGCGCCATGTTCAGTGCATGCCTTAGTTGTTTTGTGGCGATGAAGGACTTGATTCTAACGGTTTATTCACAGTTAAAAAAACAGGAATAGTTGTTTTTTCGTCGATCGGTTCTTCGACTCGGCATTCGATACGAACACCCCACGGGAGGATCTCAGCTGCTGTGACGGAGACTTCGAGGGAATCGTAATCGGTAGCGACTTGAACGACGGGAATGGATGGAAATGAGGGGCAGAATCCAATGTGGCCTGTCGTTAAGCGGGTTCCGGTAGAGAAATCAATCATGAGTTGGCCACGGAGGTATTCTGTCCCATCCGGCAATTCGTAACGTTCTTGCCAATGGAGTAACGTCCCCTCGAGATCGGAGTGATGCCTTGTTGTTGGCCGGAAAATGGCTTGCTCACTTGAAAGGTTTTCAAGTTGTACTAAATGTTTGTTGCCCAGTTTTCCTTGACGAAAAATTTTCCACCATGGGGGAGTTCCGTTCTTTTTTTCAGTAAACGAATCCGATTCGTTTTGCCCTAGTCGCAACAGGCTAAGCATGTTCTTGTGAGCATTTTGCTGTAGGGTCCTGATGGCCGTCCAGTAAGGCGGTGACGGCACATAGGATAGTTTCCCACTATGCGAACGACGGAGCGGCAGGAGTGTAAGAGATCCCACAAGAGAGATCGTTACTAAGTTGGCAACATTAAAAAGAGGTGGCCAAATGCCAATCGCTCCTAGTGTAATGAGAACACCGAAGCGAGTTGTGGCAACCAACCACCGCAGGGGAGAAGTCGATTGTGACGATGAGTGGGTTGCAGCGGCTATGAGAGAACCGCCGACGAGTGCTACTAGGAACAGTATTGAAAGGGGTGGTTTAGATGTGAGGCCGCCAGCCATGCGACGAGAAAGAATAATAACCGCAATGAAAAATGATGTGCCAGCAGCAAGGTAACTCACAGCATTTGTTGCAAAAAGATAAAATTCTGGGGAGGCACTCTCACGTTTAGTAAAACGATCCGAACGTACGTTTTGTGAAGCAGGAAGCATAAATGCGTCTCTGATTAATGAACGATCCGTGTAAGGCAGCCTGTAGATGCCCATTCTCACACAAATACAATGACGATGTCAGGTGCTATCTATATGCACTTGCGCAACGATTTGTACGACGATCAATTACCCTTTTGATAAAGGGTTGCGTGCCTCAACTGGCAGCAGTTGTTGTGGACGCAGCCTCAGCCAATGTACTTGCTTTATCAGTTTTTTCCCAAGGGAACTCGTCTCGTCCAAAATGCCCGCCAGCAGCAGTTCGACGGAAAATCGGTCTTCGGAGGTCGAGGTGCTCAATGATGCCACGTGGCGTAAGCGGGAAATGTTCTCGGATGAGCGCGCATAGTCGTTCATCATCGACTTTTCCACTTCCAGCGGTATCAATATGAACGCTGACAGGTTCCGTGACACCAATTGCATAGGCAAGTTGCACTTCGCACCGGTCTGCGAGTCCAGCGGCAACAATGTTCTTTGCAACGTAGCGGGCCATGTAAGCGGCACTGCGGTCGACTTTCGTTGGATCTTTCCCAGAAAAGGCACCGCCGCCATGACGGCCCCAGCCACCGTAGGTGTCGACAATGATTTTTCTACCAGTCAGGCCAGCGTCTCCGTGAGGGCCACCTACAACAAAACGGCCAGTCGGATTGATATGATATGTAATGTCACTGGTGTCTAAATCATCTGGAAGTTCGGGCTTTATGATTTTGTCAATGATGTATGTCTGAATCTCTTCGTTGGAAACATGCGGGGCATGTTGTGTGGAGACAACGATAGTATCAATTCGTACTGGTTTATCACCGTCGTATTCAACGGTTACCTGACTCTTTGAGTCAGGCCGAAGCCAATCTACGTCTCCACCAAGACGGGCATCAGCCAAACGGTTTAAAATCCGATGTGATAAAGCAATCGGTAGTGGCATTAATTCAGGCGTGTCATTGCAGGCGTAGCCAAACATCAGTCCTTGATCGCCGGCACCAATATCTTTGCCTTTATCGGTATCTTCATTGACACCCATAGCAATGTCACCACTCTGTTTTCCAACAGCAACGAGTACCGAGCAGGTGTCTGCAGCTATACCCATTTCGTCATCTGTGTAGCCAACTTCTCGGATGACATCACGAACAACCTGCTGGTAGTCGATGGTGCCCCGAGATGTAATTTCGCCAGCAATAACTGCAAGGCCTGTTGTGACGAGTGTTTCACAAGCAACGCGACTATTCGGGTCTTGGGCTAGGAAGGCATCGAGAACGCCGTCCGAAATTTGGTCCGAAAGTTTATCCGGATGTCCCATGCTGACCGATTCGCTCGTGAAGAGATACTTGCCGCTAGCCACTTTGGATGCCTCTTGCAGGTAAGGGAAAGGCGAACGTTTTTCGCCATGTACTGTTCTGACTGACACGTAGTATCAGGGTTTTTGTCTAAACAGACAACCGTGAGGATCAAATTGCGGGAACGAAGTCTAAAATCCGTAATGCAGTCAGTTTGGTGCCGCCTTGGTGTTTTTCAATAAGTTTCTGAGCACGTGTGCCAATCTTCTTAGAATACGCTGGATCGATGAGGCATTGATTGACGAAATTTGTAAGTTCTGTTCCATCATGAACAACGACAGCAGCCTCTGCTTTGAGTAGTTCAGAAACTTCCGTACGGAAGTTTCTTGTATATGGGCCGAAGCTAACAGCGGCACCGTATGCAGCCGGCTCGAGCATGTTTTGGCCGCCACGTATGCCATCAAGACTGCCGCCGACAAAGGCCACCGTTGCAAGCCCCCACCATGCTGCGAGTTCACCAGTTACATCCACAAGGAGGATAAAGGACTTGTCAGATAGGTTGGCTTGGCCGGTGAGTTTGCTGCGGTAATACCAAGGTATATGGCAGGCATCGGATTGTCGTAAACGAAGTGTTAACCAAGTTGCAATCTCACGCGTTCGTTCAACGTGCC
>JBDOMQ010000324.1:0-5865 GCA_039831725.1 Pirellulales bacterium | reverse complement strand
CTAGCGCAAGTCGACAGTGTGGCGGAACGTGAGCGTCTTGTGACCGCCTTTCTCGGCGAGCAAGCAATTGGCTGGATGGAGGAACTGCTGAAGGCGGTAGCAGGGCCGGTATCACCGAAACAGGATAGACAAAGAAGAGAATCGCTAAAGAAAATCAATCTGACCCCAGAATTGGTACTGGCCGAGCCGTTGCCTTCATTCGCTCGAATTGTGAATGAACTTGAAAAAGCAACGAATATGGATATTCGACGTCAAGAGGCAGCAGGTTTTTTTGGAGAATCCGCTCCTGTTCTTGATCAGATTTCCCATGAGGTAGCAATTGCTCGTACTGCTGCGTTGCTACAACTCTTGCAGGTGGATGGTACGAAGCTTCAGCAGGCGGGCAGCCGACGGGCACTTGAAGTCTTGCTACCCAAGCTTCTAACGGTAGCGAACCCGGCTGAGGATGACCCCGGACGAGTAGTTGATCGACCCGAAGATGATCGTGATGAGCTTTTGAAAGGACTGTTTGGCCACGAGGGCCCAGAACTCTTCAAAAGGGCCCTGAAAGCCAATGAAGGCGAGGAATATTTATGGGACTTCCGTGATGCCCGGCAGGAGGATATTCTATAACATTCCGAAACATGATTTCAGTGGGAATGCCAGTTTCGTCATTCAGCAAATTTTAGAAGATTAAGGATTGAGCTATGGCTCATAAAAAAGGACAAGGCTCCAGTAGGAACGGCCGTGATTCGAATGCCCAACGACGTGGCGTAAAAAGGTTCGGCGGACAGGCTGTAACTGCGGGCAGTATTTTGGTTCGGCAAGTCGGTACAAAGTTCCACCCCGGATCGAATGTTGGTATTGGTAAGGACTACACGCTCTTTGCTCTTTCTGATGGCGTTGTTCGCTTCGATCGCAAAGGGCGCCGAGTGAATATTGATCAAGCGGCAGACTAATTTTTCCCAGTCTTGGGCCCGAGAGGCCATCACGTGTTTGTTGACCGAATCAAGGTCGAGTTAGCCGCTGGCAACGGCGGCAACGGCATCACAAGTTTTCGTAGAGAAAAATACGTCGCTCGCGGAGGCCCCGACGGCGGGGACGGTGGGCGAGGCGGCAGTATTATTCTTGAAGCGAAGCTTGGAGTTGATTCACTTGCAGGCCTTTCTCACAGAAAGCAATGGCGAGCGGGACACGGAAAGTCAGGCGGTCCTCACAACCGCCAGGGTCGATCAGCGAAAGACGTCATCCTTTTTGTGCCGCCGGGCACAATTGTTGTGGATCAATCAACAGGACTTCAGATCAAAGATTTGGCTCGTCCTGGAGAAAAAATTGTTGTAGCAAAGGGTGGTGCCGGAGGTCGTGGAAATGTGCATTTCAAGTCATCAGTGAATCGAGCGCCTCGTGAGTCAACGGCTGGCGAAGTGGGTGTCTCAAGGCTGGTGATTCTGGAGTTAAAGGTCATTGCAGATGTGGGCCTGGTCGGACTTCCGAATGCCGGGAAAAGCACATTGTTATCGAGACTTTCTCATGCTCGCCCAGAAATTGCGAACTATGCCTTTACGACAAAGTCACCGGTTCTTGGGATTGTCGAGGTTTCACCTGAGCAGAGCTTTGTACTTGCTGATTTGCCAGGGTTGATTGAAGGCGCCCACGCCGGTGTTGGGCTTGGGCATGAGTTTCTTCGCCATGTTGAACGAGCAGGCATTCTGGTTCATGTGGTGGAGCCAGCTCCACTCGACGGTAGTGATCCGTTAACGAATTACAAAAAAATACGTCAGGAATTGAGTCTTTATGACGAATCCCTTGGTGCCCGTCCGGAGATACTCGTCGTAAGCAAGTCTGAGTTAGCAGAGGCCGAAGCGGTAAGGGCAGAGCTTTCCAGCGAGACAGGACTCCATGTGATTGCAGTAAGTGCCGTAACTGGAGATGGGCTTCCTCAGCTCCTGCATTCAATAACTAAAAAGCTTAATAGCTCCTATGAAAACGATGCACACTAAGGTTTGATGGGAAGATCAATGATGTCCGCCATTGTCCATAAAGAAGGAGTTGATTGCCCGAGCAAGGTGTTGCTTGCTGATGTCGGTAATTCAAGGACGAAGTTGGCTCTCCTTTCAGGGGTTCGTCAGGGCATGCCTCTTTTGGAAAGACGGTACGATCTAGATAGTGGTGACTTCAACTGTGATGATTTTGAAAACTGGTTGATGGCGGCAGTCCCTGCTTCGGCAACTTTTTATATTGCAAGCGTTTATGATAAAGCAGCAGCGGAACTCGAAACCGCCATTTCGGCTGTGAGCACAGCTCGTCACCTACGTGTCAAGCAGCAGCGAGTTCATTTTTCAGATCTTCCGCTGGGAGTGAAGACTGACCAGCCAGATCGTGTTGGAATTGATCGGCTTGCCGCGGCAACTGCAGCAAGCCATCTCGTTCAATTGAAGAATGGCTGTATTGTAATTGACTGTGGTACCGCAGCTTCTGTCGATATGGTGTCAGCAGACAAACAGTTTCTCGGTGGTGCTATCTTGCCTGGTCCAGCATTACTGGCTCGTTCCCTTGCTGATGGCACGAGTCTTTTGCCGGAAGTGTCTTCACTTGGCCACGGCGCGCCTCCACTGATGCCAGGCCGTTCAACAAATAGTGCAATTGCTGCTGGAGTTGGTTTCGGAATTCGTGGATCGGTGTGTCGATTGGTAGATGAGGCCCGTCGAGATCTTGGGCCTGAAGCAGATATATTTTTGACTGGAGGGTGGAGGGGAGTTGTTCGGGGTGAAATCCCTAACGCCCGAGAGTTTCCCGACCTCGTTCTATCCGGAATAGGTATCGCAGCTGTGAGAATATCCGGACTGTAGCCTCTGTCGTTTTACCTTGCCCCGAGATTCGTTAACTTCATACTGCCCTGATTGTTCCTGAGTCATTTACTGTTTGAGTTGCCGGTGACCGAATCTATATCAAGTTCTAAGAATGTTCGTGAAAATGCACGTGGTCATGACTTGGCGATCGCTATTGCCCGGATCATAGAAGAAACCCGGGGGAAAGATATTCGAGTACTTGATTTGCGTTCAGTCACTGACGTGTTTGACTACTTTGTAATCGCGACTGGATCGAGCCGTCGTCAGATGCATTCAGTCTCGGATGAAATTGAGCGTATCGTCAAGGCCGAGTGGGGTGATGAGAAGCGAGGGATTGAAGGTTACGATGAGAGTCGTTGGATTGTCCTCGATTACGGAGATGTGATTGTTCAACTTTTCGATGTGGACTCACGCCAATATTGGGACCTGGAACAGCTCTGGGGTGATGCAAAACGCGTGGAGTTGCCCCAGGGCGAATGAAGGCTTCGAAGTGCAATCAGAGGAGTTTTCTGAGATGAGTGCCACAGGTTCTAAGAAGGATCGGGAATACAAAAACGATTGATACGAAAGTGATTCGTGGCGCCCGCTTACGTGTTGGCTGGTGTTTTGTTTGGTTGGAGTGCACATGCCCAGAAGATCGAATCTGTCGTCCGAAGAAAGTTCTGTTACAAATTTTAGGCGAGCCTTTCGGGCTGTACTTGCGCGTGTTCTTGAGCAAGCGGTTTGTGAAGGTGCCCTGAAAATATTATCAGAAGAGGTGCCATCGTTACTTGATCAGGTTCGCGAGACAGCAGACCCAAAGTTCGGTGACTTCACGGCAACATTGGCAATGCCCTTAGCCAAAAAAATGGGTGTGAAACCGAGGGACTTGGCAAGTAATTTAATTGCACGAATAAATGATGATCAGTTGTTTGGGGAATATTTTCAACCAATTGGTGCTCCCGTTGGTCCAGGATTTATTAACGTGCGAGTTCTCGATCAAGCGCTTGCCGATGGCGTGAAGACGGCTTGTTGTAATGATCGCTTGGGTGTCGACAAGGTGTCTCAGCCGCAGACTATTGTTCTTGACTATTCATCGCCAAATGTTGCAAAGCCGATGCACGTCGGCCACATTCGGTCAACGGTTATTGGCGATGCACTTTCAAGAGTTCTGCGGTTTCGTGGTCATTCGGTCATCACAGACAATCATCTGGGTGACTGGGGAACGCAATTCGGAATGATTCTTTGGGGATGGAAGCATTGCCGTGATGAGGCTGCATACGAAGAAAATCCGACACAAGAATTAGGAAGAATCTATCGGTTGGTTCGCAAGGTTGTTGATGCGGATTCTCAGGAGCTTGCAGACGACTCAATCGCAGCAGAGCTAGTCGAGAAGTACCCAGAGGCCCGACAGGAAGTGCTTTGTGAAACTGTCAAATTGCACGAAGGGGATTCAGAGAACAACAAGCTTTGGAAGCAATTTATGCCGGTCTGTCGTGAAGAGATCGAACGAATTTATAGGCGTTTAGATGTTACCTTCGATCACACGATGGGTGAAAGTTGCTATCAACCACTTCTCGCTGGAGTTGTAGACGATCTTACTACTTGTGGGATGGCACGTGAAAGCCGAGGGGCAGTCGGCGTCTTCCTGGAGGGTTATGATTCACCACTCCTGGTCCAGAAAGCTGATGGAGCGTTTCTCTATGCGACAACAGATCTTGCAACATTAGCCTGGCGTGCCGAACACTGGAAGCCTGACCGAATCCTCTACATTGTTGACCACCGTCAAAGCCAACATTTTGAGCAAGTTTTTGCAACTGCCCGTGCCTGGGGGTGTCGTGCTGGAGAGCAATTTTCTGAAACGGAGCTTATCCATGTGGCCTTTGGTACAGTCCTTGGAGAAGACGGGAAGCCCTTTAAGACAAGAGCAGGAGATGCTGTTGGGCTAGAAGCCCTGCTTGATGAAGGGGTTCAGCGAGCAGCCCTGATTGTTGCGGAGGGAGAGCAGGCGCGGCAGGGAATGGATGATGCCAGGCAGCAGGAGGTGGCCGAAGCCGTTGGGATTGGAGCGATTAAGTACGCGGATTTATCACAGAATAGAACCACAGATTATGTGTTTAGTTTCGACAAAATGCTCGAATTAAAGGGCAATACTGCAGCGTATATGCAATATGCGGTGGCGCGGGTCGAAGGCATTGTGACTCGAGGAGGTGTTGATCGAGAGCTTCTGCGTCGAGAAGTTCTCGATAATGCATCTGTCTTGGAACTATCAGATCCTTTGGAACGAAGACTAGCCCTCACAGCGCTTCGGTTTGGTGCAGTGCTCGAGGATGTTGAGCTCGACTACCGACCGAACGTCATGACGTCATGGCTTTATGAATTGGCAAGTTGTTTTTCAAGTTTCTATGATGCCTTGTCGGTTTTGAAGGCGGAGGGCAACCAACGCACCACACGACTAGTCTTATGTGACCTCACGGGACGGACTTTACGGCAGGGGATGGAGTTGCTCAATATACGCGTGCCCAATCAGATGTAGTGCAGCCTTCTTTCTTCTGCTTATGAAGAAAATCGTTGGTTGATTGCTTTCAGGAACAAAGTCCCACAGCCTCTTTTAGATTTGCTCAAGGGCGTCTCGGCCACAGTTTCATCACGATGCTGGCGACGACGGCTCGGCTGGAGGCTCCAAAATTCCTCGAATGCGTCCCCAGAGTAGAACGCCCTCAATAATCAACCAAAGCTCAACAGCCAGCATGACTGTCGCTATCGTGACGAGCCCAAAGCTTCCACCAGATAGCCACGCGTCAATGTTGTAGATCAACGCCCATGCCGGTATCGCTAGCATGAAAACCATGGGAAGGCCGGCTATCCAAGTGGGTAATTGCCGGCGTCGTAGGTAAAAGCTTACGACGAGAAGTGAAAGGCCGGCGAGTAACTGGTTTGTCGCTCCAAAGAGCGGCCACAAGATGAGCCCACCTGTTCCAATTGTTTCCAGCGACCAGCTTTTTCCTGGCGCCGGAACCATTGCGAGTCCGAAAGCAGTTGTGACAGCAAAAAGCGT
>JBDOMQ010000205.1:0-5878 GCA_039831725.1 Pirellulales bacterium | reverse complement strand
TTGCTCCGGCCCAATTCCATCGAGTGGTGACAATCGTCCCTGAAGGACGTGATAGACCCCACGAAAACTACCTGCCTGCTCAATTGCAAGAAGGTCTCGCACCTGTTCAACGACACACAGGACATTTTGATCGCGTCGTGGATCCTTGCAGATGTCACATTCTTCATTTTCTGAGAGATTGAAGCAGATTTTACACGGTTTCAGATTTTCTTTGACGGCTCGGATGCTTTCAGCAAATTCGATCGCCTCCTCATTCGGCATTTTCAGCACATGGTAGGCAAGTCGCTCAGCACTTTTTTTACCAATACTTGGGAGACTTGCAAAAGCATCGATCAGGCGACTGATCGGCGAATTTGATTGAGCCATTATGTTGCTCCGTTTTCTTCCGTATTGTTTTCTTCTGCTTCAGCCATATTTTGGTGCAAGTTCGCTGGCTTTCTTGGTGGATCAACTTTTCGAATAGCTGCATCAAAGGTCGTTAGGGCATGACTTACAAGCGGGTTCTTTACGGTCTCTTTAAGAAGGCCGGCAGAAGATATGACTGTTTTCTTGAGTGGTGTTGATGGTTTGTTGGACGACCCATTTTGAGCAGGAGCAAATCCCGACAGATCTGTGGGTCCTTTCTCCTGAAGGGCAACTGAATATCGGCAGGATTGGCCAGTGAGGGTTTCCAATGCGTTTTGAAACTTTTTAGTAATCTCGTTCCGATTCAGGAAAGCAGTTGCGGATCCTGCCGATGCTGGAAACTCAATCTTAAAATGATTTGCCTCTTGTGAGGCGGAGGTAGCCATGGCTGCAAAGTCGCTGGCAAGTCCCCCGACTAGTTCTCCTGCATTTTTCCAGATTACGAGAGGCTCAGCGTCTGTGCTCCGAAAGGTTGTTTTTTCTGGTGTCCGGGAGACCGGTGTTTTTGATTTCCCGTCTAAAAAGGTCGCTGATGCGGGCTCGTCTGCCTTACCAACCTCTTGGTTAGTTGTTGGCGTCAGCTTTTTTTTTTCGTACCGAGGGGGCTGTTTTTTTTCGTCTGTTGATTTTATCCCTGAAATTATTTCACTGAGATTGTCGAGGTCTTCGAGTGCGGCAAGACGAATTATTGCCATTTCGGCGAGAACGGTTGTGTGCGTGCTCAGCCGCATTCTTGCAAGTGAATGATCAATAATCTGTAGCATGGCAAGCATAGTTTCTGTTCCCGCTTGCTTGCCAAGTTTTACAAAATCAATACCGAATGAAGTGCTCCCAGTAAATGTTTCGGGCCCACAGCCTACGCTAGCAACTAAGCAGTTGCGGAGTGCGCTTAGCAGTTGCTCGAGTACACCTCCAGGATCAGCTCCCTGTGTAAGGCACCCATGAAGTGCAGAAAGTGCTGCAGGAGGGTCTCGGTTGATAAGTGCGTGGGCAAGTTCACCAACTTTTTCATCTTTCCCTGTTCCAATAACAGCATGAACATCTTCAACCTCAATGTTCTTCTTGTCACCAGCGGCAATTCCAAAAAGTTGTTCGAGCAGGGACTGGCTGTCTCGCATGCTACCCGCTGCTCGGCGAGCAATGAGTTCAAGTGCAGCGGGTGCGACGATAAGCCCTTCACTTTCCACTATTTGTGCTAGGCGTTGCGCGATGGCGACCGTATCAACCGACTGGAAATCAAATCGCTGACACCGAGACAAAATGGTAATAGGCAGTTTCTCTGGCTCTGTGGTGCAGAGCACAAATTTCACATGAGGTGGCGGTTCCTCAAGGGTCTTCAAGAGTGCATTGAACGCCTCTCTAGTAAGCATGTGAACTTCGTCAATGATGTACGTTTTGTGGTTGCCGTTCGCTGGCCTTACAGCAACGTTCTGTCGTAGTTGACGAATTTCATCGATTCCGCGGTTACTAGCTGCATCAATTTCAATTACATCTACGTCTTGTCCGGAGGCAATCGCCTGGCAGCGTTCACACAGATTGCAGGGTTCACCGGATTCTCGATTGGTGCATTCGAGAGCTTTGGCGTAGATGCGAGCTGCACTTGTTTTTCCGACGCCCCTCGCGCCGGTGAAGAGGTAGGCGTGGCCAACACGGCCAGAATCGATTGCTCCGGCAAGCCCGCGAGCAACATGTTCTTGGCCGATTAACTCAGCAAATCGCTGTGGCCGATACCGGCGAGCAACAACCTGGTAGGCAGCCGGATCAGCCATTGCACTCACTGATTAGAAAAAAAGGAAAAAAACGCATTTGACGAGGGTTCCAAAACCCTTTTTACGCAGCAAAATCTGCGAATTAGAGCGACTGCCGATGAGAGGCCCACCGCACAAAGAGACGACTGCTTATGGCTGCTGCGGTTAAGCCCTGACCAGGTTCGCAGGCCTCCATCGCAGGGGCCCCTCATCGGCCACCGCTCTTCTTTAGTTTTACGTCCTTCTCGCGGTTGGGTAAAGGCTGCTACATTCCTGACATGGCTTCCCCCATGATGCAACAATTTGAGGCGGCGAAGGCCCGTTGTCCGGGCGCTCTGGTACTGTTCCGGATGGGGGACTTTTATGAACTTTTCGGAGAAGATGCAAAACGAGCAGCGGAACTACTCGACCTCACTCTGACCAGCAGAGACAAGGGACCAAATGCAATCCCTATGGCTGGCTTTCCACACCATCAACTAGATCCACAACTTGTGAAGCTTGTTGCGGCTGGAGAGCACGTCGCGATTTGTGAACAAATAGACGACCCAAAAACGACGAAAGGTCTTCTGCGGCGCGAAGTGACACGGATTGTTACGCCCGGTATCGCATCGGACGAATCGTTACTTCAGCCTGATAGAGCAAACCATCTTGTGTCGCTTGCGCCTGAGGCTTTCCTGTCTAAAGAGAATCCTGACAAAGAGTTGCTTGAGTGTGACGTGACTGTTGGGATTGCATGGATTGATGTGTCCGTTGGTCGGTTTCAGGCAGCAGTTCGGAACCTTGAAGAATTGAAAGATCATCTGTTGAGGCTTGATGCATCTGAGATACTTTGTAGTGAACGAGATCGATCGTTTATAGAAAAAATTCTTTCTGAATCCGGAATTAAAACGGTTTTGACTGTACGGCCGGAATGGTGGTTTGAGAATAAGCAGGCTGAAGCAAAGGTAACCTCGGCAATTGGTAGCCTTCGGTTTGATGGGCTGGGTTTTAATTTGCCGGAGGAA
Source organism: Pirellulales bacterium (assembly GCA_039831725.1). Lineage (GTDB taxonomy): Bacteria > Planctomycetota > Planctomycetia > Pirellulales > UBA1268 > UBA1268. The sequence goes on along the minus strand of JBDOMQ010000205.1, from coordinate 2,721 downwards.
CAGTTAGCAATCACTGCGGCTGGAGGAATCCTTGCGTATCTCGAGGAAAATGAGCCAGCAGCAATTGGTCGCATTAAGACTCTTGCAGCCTGGAGGTCCGGGTCGCGAATGGAGATTGATGAAGCGACCCGGCGGAGTTTGGAGCTTGTACGAGGTTCTTCTCAGTCAGGACATCGGCGAGATGGTTCACTGGCTGGTGTTTTTGGCAAAACCCGTTCGGCCATGGGGAGTAGGCTTCTAGTCGATTGGCTGAGTGCTCCTCTGGTTGAGAAGACTGCAATTGAGGAGCGGATAGACGCAGTCGCCGTTCTTGTAAATCACCCTGGTATTGCTACAAAGCTGACAGCAACACTTCAGGGCGTCGGTGATATTGAGCGATTGATAGGACGTATTATGTCCGGTCGGGCAGGACCGCGAGACATCGAGCGAATCGGTCACGTTACCAAGATTCTACCGGAATTAATCACACTGCTTGGTGAAGCGGGGGCACTTGTGGCAACAGATGCACCGAACGGTTCTACGCTGCTTGCCAATTTTGTTGATGATCTTGATCCGTGTCTCGATCTCTCGAAAAAGATCATGTCAACGCTACGGGATGGCTGTCCGACGTTTGCTCGTGACGGGGGATTTATTCGGCCAGGATTCGACAGTCGCTACGATGAGTTCGTTGAACTCGCGACGGGCGGAAAGGCGTGGATTACGGAGTATCAAGCCTCCGAGAGTGAGCGGACGGGCATTCCAAGACTGAAAGTTGGGTTCAACCGTGTGTTTGGATTTTTCTTGGAAGTTGGTCGGGGATATTCAGACAAAGTGCCATCCGAATATGTTCGTAAGCAGACCGTAAAGAATGCTGAACGATATACGACGCCAGAGCTGGATGAACGGCAGCGACAAGTTCTTGGTGCCGAGGAAGAGGCTATTCGTCGTGAACTGGAACTCTTTGAGGATTTACGAAATTTTGTAGCACAGCATCGGCAGCGTCTGGATGATGTTGCGGAGCAGGTAGCAACAGTTGATGTACTCCTGGCCTTTGCCGATGTGGCGAGGTCACGTCGATGGGTCCGAGCTGACATTTCCAATGAATCAGTACTTGCTATTGACCAGGGGCGGCATCCAGTACTTGAGCACTTGTTGCCCGCAGGCACATTGGTGCCGAATGATCTGGCGCTCGTTGGGAGACATGCCGAGGGTGCTGGTGAAAATTCTCTTCCTTCTGTATTGCTAGTTACCGGACCAAATATGGGTGGAAAAAGCACGTTTATTCGGCAGGCTGCGTTACTCACGGTCTTGGCTCAGGCAGGCTCATTTGTGCCGGCAAAGGCAGCGAGAATCGGAATAGTTGACAGATTGTTTGCCCGAATAGGGGCAGGTGATGATCTTGCCAGTGGCGCGAGTACGTTTCTCGTTGAGATGTCGCAGACAGCACGTATTCTCAACAGAGCCACTGAGAAAAGTCTAGTGATTCTGGACGAGGTTGGTAGGGGTACAAGCACATTTGACGGGCTCGCTTTGGCTCAGTCTGTCGTCGAGTATCTCTACAAAAAGCTGTGTTGCAGAACTTTATTTGCAACGCATTATCTTCAGCTCGCAGCGCTCGAGAAATACTCAGGTGTCGCGAATGCCCAAGTGCTTGTCGAACAGCATGAAGGACAGCTGATTTTTCTTCATCAGGTTACCTCAGGTGCTGCAGATAAAAGTTGGGGTGTGCATGTCGCCAGGCTTGCTGGAGTTCCCGATACTGTGATACATCGAGCCAGAGATCTGTTGCTTGCCTACGAAACTGGCGGAACGCAGAAGTCCTCGAGATTAAAACGTTCTACCGAGTCAAGTGACGCGCAGTCACTTTTATTTGACTGATTGATCGCAACTTTTATGAGACTTTGAGTCAAAGTGGCGGCGTATAGTATTCAGTATTGCAGACGATATGTTTTCCTGTGTCACTGTTTGAAGTGCCTGCCAACCCGGGACAGCATTCACTTCAAGTACCAATGGCGATCCATCACTGCCAGGCAATATGTCAACGCCGGCAATGGTGGCCCCCATTGCACGAGCAGAGGAATGAGCGAGCTCGAGCCATTCTTTTGGCGGGTTAAATAGCTCAGCTCGGCCGCCACATGAGATGTTCGTCCGCCATTCTCCGTCTGCGGCAACTCGTTTCATTGCGAATGCATCTGATCCGACAATAAGAATACGTGCATCCCACCCAGCGTTGGCAATGTACTCTTGGGCTACTGCCACACCGGTTTCAGAGAAAAAAAAAGGAATCTGTTTTGTGTCACCCTCAAACTGGACGAGTCCTTGGCCATTGGATCCAAAAATAGGTTTGAGCACTACAACGCCACCGAATTCATCAGTACAACTTTTGAGATCCGTCGGCGATTGGACAATCGCCGACCGGGGTACAGGTATTCCAGCATCTATGAGCCGAGTCGCAGTGATATATTTATCAATAGCTGATTCCAGAGATTTTGGATTGTTGAGTACAACGCTCCCTCTATGGGAAAGTCGTGCGAGGATGTCCATGCGGGCGATGACCTGCTCAAGCGTTCCCGTAGGCATGGTGCGGACCAAGATGGCATCTGCGTTGTGAAGTGAATCAGGCCGAAAGCGTTCCTCATGGCTGTTAACGCTGTTGGCGATAGAGCCTATTGTTCCCCAGTCAATTACAAAGCCGGAGAGTTTTTGGGACGAGCACGCCTTAAGCAGTTCGGCGACATGACA
>JBDOMQ010000076.1:0-5882 GCA_039831725.1 Pirellulales bacterium | reverse complement strand
TGCTGAAGCAAAAAAACTGGTTGCAGAGGGTTGCAGAGAAATAACACTCATTGGGCAAACGGTAAACAGCTATCGTTGGTCAGATGGGGGGAAAACGTCTCGTCTTTCTGACTTGTTGGTAGGACTCAATGCAATTGATGGACTGGATCGTATTAAGTTTGTCACAAATTATCCACGTGATATGACAACGGATCTGATTCATGCAGTCCGTGATCTTAGAAAAGTTTCTCATTATATCCATGTGCCAGCCCAACATGGGTCAGACGACGTCCTGAAGCGTATGAAACGTGGTTACACGATAGGACAATACATGGAAATGCTTGGTCGCCTAAGAGAAGCAATTCCTCATGCTGCTGTGTCGAGTGATTTCATTGTTGGTTTCTGTGGTGAAACAGATGAAGAATTTGCACTAAGTCTGGAGCTTGTGAAGACGGTGAAATTCAAAAATAGTTTTATCTTTAAATACAGCCCAAGGCCGGGGACAAAAGCATTCGATAGGCAAGCAGATGATGTGCCTGAAAGCGTGAAAAAGGAAAGAAATCGTCTTCTTCAAGAGGCGCAGGCAGGTGCAAGCCTTGAAGGGAATCGGCGGTTCGTTGGTTCACGACAACAGGTGCTTGTCGAAGGGCTTTCAACGCGTGATGAGAGGCAGGCAGTAGACCCAGGACCAGATGGTCTGGCGCAACTTACCGGCAGGACGATGTGCGATCGGATTGTAGTCTTCGATGCACCACTCCGACTGATCGGTAGACTGGTCGATGTGGACATAACCTCTGCCGGTGCTTGGAGTCTTGCTGGAGACGTAGCTGATGATTTGGCGAATGCCATCCCTCTTGATCATTTAGAACAATCGGGTCTATCTGTGCACCAGATTGAGGTGCCAGCGCGGGCTCCTCATCGAGGTACATAAAAGGCGCAAAAGGTCATCAAGGCCGACAGGGTACCTAGAAAATTTTTGAACTGATCAGGCCTCCATGCCAATGCCAGATCGAATAAACTCTTGCAAAGTGAAGCGATTCCTTGAAGACCGCTCCGGTCTAGACCGGTGGGCGCGAGCCATTGGCCTCAGTGATGGCGAAAATGCAAGTCAGGTTTTCAATAAATTGGTAGCCCTGGAAGTAAACTTCGATTTACTCGAGTGTCTCATCAAAAGCCTTGAGCGGCTCCTTCCACTCTACAGTGAGGCAGATCGACTCCTTATCACGTTGGGTCGATTTCTTCAGACAGTGAGAAGCCCACTTTCGACAGTTGCATTATTTGAGCAAGAACCCGAGTCTCTGGAAGCACTCTTAGCTATTCTTGCTACGAGTCCATTTCTTGGTGAGATTGTGATTGCTGAGCCGGATGTCTGGGAGCGAATTCGGAGTGATGGTGGCAGGCCAGAGAAGCGAGAGTCTCTTCGGGAAATTTTGAGGTCTGAGGTTGGCGATTCCCTGGACTCTGCTTTTGTCATGCAAGTTCTTCGACGGTTCAAGCGTCGAGAGATTCTTCGTGTGGCGTATGGTGATATTGTTAAGCAGCAACGACTGGAAACAGTCGTCGATCAGATTTCAGCGATTGCCGAATGTGTTATTGATGAGGCGCTGCACGTGGCACTTTTGCAGCAGCAACAACGTCGCGGTAGCCCCCTGATGGGAGACGGTCGACCCGCGACAATAACAGTGATAGCTCTTGGGAAGCTCGGTGGAAATGAACTGAATTATTCGAGCGATATCGACCTTGTGTTCTGTTATTCCGAAGACGGTGATATTGCAGGATCAACGACATATACAACCAGTGAATTTTTTGAGCGTGTTGTTCAAGAAGTAACGCGTTTGATAGCAGACCAAACAGAATTAGGAGCTGCATATCGCGTTGACTTGCGGTTGCGACCACATGGAGGCCAAGGCCCACTTGTATTACCACGCGTAGCGCTCGAGAGATACTACGACAGGCAGGGTAGAACATGGGAAAGGCAAGCTTGGGTAAAGGCTCGGTGTGTTGCAGGGGACATGCAGTTGGGTGCAGATCTGCTTGCCAATCTTCGACCGTGGGTCTACAGCCGTTGGTTGCCACGGACAGAAATCAGCGGCATTCGAGCTTTAAAACGTCAGATTGAGCGGCGGTCTATTCGTGAAGGCATCGATTCTGCTGACCTGAAGACGGGCCGGGGTGGCATTCGTGATATTGAGTTTACTATTCAATTTCTGCAGTTACTTAGTGGTGGTGATGAGACCGAAGTTCGAGTAGGAAACACGATTGAAGCAATTCGACGTCTGGCAGCCAATGGAAGTCTGAATGATCAAGAAAGAGAAATTCTTGAGCGGAACTACCGTCTACTTAGGGCAGTAGAACACCGACTTCAAATTCTTTACGACAGACAGACGCATCGCTTGCCGGAAAATAAGGATGAATTTGCTCGTTTAGCAGGTCGGCTTGGGTATGGTAGGCAGGCGAATGCCCCAACTAAACTTCGTCGAGATCTTGAAGAGGCAACTCGGCTAAACAGAAGAATTCTCGATCATCTCCTCCATGATGCTTTTCCGGGCGAGACAACACCAGAAGCAGACGTTGATCTTATTCTCGACCCAAAACCACCGAAAGAACTTATTGATAGCGTATTGGCTCATCGTGGATTTCATGACGTCACGCGAGCGTATCGAATGGTCACGGCATTGAGCGAAGAGTCATCTCATTTTCTTTCAAATCGTCGATGCCGACATTTTTTTGCCTCAATCTTATCAAGATTACTAGACCGAATTAGCGTAACACCAGATCCAGATGCAACATTGACTACGCTTACTTCCGTAAGTGAGTCGCTTGGTGGAAAGGGCATGCTCTGGGAACTTCTGAGTGAATCGCCTGGGGCGCTTGATCTCACTATCCGTTTCTGTTCTTCCGCGCCGTTCTTGGCTGACCTTCTTGTAAAAAACCCTGGGATGATTGATGAACTCCAGGACAGTCTTCTGGGTGGTATCATGCCAGTCCGAGATGAATTAGAGAACGAATTATGGGAGTTGTGCGGACGGCATTCTGTCGATGTTTTGCCAAGCCTCATTGCATTTAAGGTTTCAAAACAGTTACGAATCGGCATCAACGATCTTTTAGAACAGCAGTCACCTCATGTGATTGCTGCATCACTTTCTGATCTAGCAGAATCGCTTTTGCAATTTGTTGTCTCTAGGCAGAAACCGATATTGCCTGAAAAAATACGGCCGATAAAAAAGAGTGTCGAGTCAGTTGAATACATGGGATTTATCGTACTGGCAATGGGTAAGTTCGGTGGGCGTGAGATGAATTATGCCAGTGATGTCGATGTTGTTTTTCTTTACGACGAAAACACCGCGAGAGAGTGCTTAGGTGAGTGTTCTGATTCTGAGTTTGGTCTCTTATTTGGTGAAATCGCGAACAAAGTATTGCAAGTGTTTAATCAGTTCACCCCCCAAGGCCGCCTCTACGAAGTCGACTCAAGACTTCGCCCAGGAGGAAGGAGTGGGCCAATTGTGAGTTCGCTGGAGGCGTTTCAGCGGTATTTTTCACCTGAAGGGCTGGCTGCTGTCTGGGAGCGACAAGCACTTGTTAAAGCTCGTGTCGTCATTGGTGGAGAAACTGCTGTCCAGCGGATCAAGTCGGTTATTCACGAAGCAGTCTACGGCCACAATTGGAGAGAATCAGATTTAAAGGAGATCTATTCAATGCGACTCCGGATGGAGGAAACCGCAGCCAAAGATAACCTCAAACGTGGGCCTGGTGGTGTCATTGATATTGAGTTTCTTGTTCAGGCACTCCAATTGATCTATGGCAAGAATAATATTGATCTTCAAACGCCAAACACGCTCGCTGGTCTCGACTCGCTTGCTATCGCAGGAATAATGAAAAATGAAATGGCACATTCACTCCGTAATGCATATGATCTGTTGCGAAAAATTGAGGGCAGGCTCAGGCTCCTTGATGTACGTTTAGGACATGTATTCCCGAAGGGATATCAGGAACGTAATCAGTTAGCAAATTTGTTGAACCGTGAGAACGGAGAGGTATTAGCTGACGAAGTCTTCAGGACAACGGCGTGGGTTCGTGGTGTTTTTGATGAAATGTTCTCTTGTATTCAATCCGATCCGGATGGGAAGGCAATCTTAGTGCGACCCAAGGAACTTGAGAGCGTACACACCAACGAGTACAAGAATCCCAAAGAGTAAGGTTATTCCTTCGAGGTACTTGTCAAGAATATCTCGAGCCTGTTTGCCAAATACTCTCATGACGGTAGCCACTAAAAAGAAGCGACCACCTCGTCCAATTAAAGAAGCAATGACGAGAGTGGGGAGTGGTACCGAGCAGACTCCGGCCGCGATTGTGAAAATCTTAAAGGGGATTGGTGTGAATGCTGAAACTATCAAGCATTGGAAAGCATTCTCTTGGTAAAGAGATTCAACATGGTTAAATTTTTCAAGCGTAAATCCAGGAATGACACTGTAAAAAAAAGTATCAACGAATTGCCACAGCCACCAGCCAATTGCCCAGCCCACAACAGCCCCTAGAACACTCGCGATGACTGATACGGCTGCAAAAAGATAGCTCTTTTTCGGCTTCCCAACAGAGAGAGCAATCTGCAGGACATCTGGTGGAATTGGAAAGAAAGAACTCTCCGCAAACGATATTCCAGCCAAGGCAATTATGCCGTGTGGAGAGTCCGCCCAAGAAAGCACCCAGTCATAGAGTCGCCGAAGAAGCCCTCGACGTGGAGGCAATTCCACTTCGGCTACATCTGCTTTTGATTGCTCAATAATAGGATTTTCTGAAGAGGTCGGCGTGAAAGGCATGCTGTTATCCTAAAGAATAAGAAGAGCATAGCATGTGCCGAGATGTGAAGTTAGGCCGTTTCCGGCTGCGTTAATAGCCACTCATACAAAACTTCGTGAGCTGGAGTTACTACAAGATATACAAGCAGTGAAAGAAGAGCGAGGTCACGAAAGTGGGCAGGGTCTGAAAGACTCCACCACGCCACTCCCAATAAAATCCATGTAGGGAGGAGTAAAGGAATCGCTGCTTTATGAACACTGACGATTTGTTGCAACGGATGTGTTTTTGAGTTAGGTGGGATGAAGTGCTTTGCAAGTATCGGCATTTGCCTCCAGCTGTGAAAAGCCAAGAAGTAAATTCCAATGCCGAAAAGCGGAGATGTAATAAATTCAAGTATGCCAATTAAGCAAAATGAAAAAAAGATGCTGCATGTTTTCACAAATTCTTTTGTGCCATGCGTCTTCGAGTATTGAGCAGAATAAATGAAGATTAAAAACCAGGATAAAAAAGCAATAGCAAGCAGCACAAAACCAGTGGAGGCGATATGTGATGCTGAGTAAATCGGATGGGCGAGTAAAGACAATCCAAATAGAGTTCGCAGAGGCTCAATAAGAGTTACAAGCTCAGTAGCAACAGATGATGTAGCGTCTGGCCAAGCTGCAAGCGGCATTCCTATAACAATGCCACCCTGCGCAAAACTCAGGAGAAGATGCTCATAGAAAGCCCCAGATCCAGTTGTTTTGGAATTCTCAGAATTCCCAAAATGCCAGAGACTTAGAATGAGAAACGCGATGAGGCTTATGGCAGGCGTGAAGATGAAAATCGTGAATACGCTGATCATGGAGACGACATACCATAAAAAAGCCTTCCACGCTTTTCGCCCTTCCTTCTTCGATCGAAGCACAGCGAGGTCGGCTGCGCCGTGGGGCAGTCCTACAAAGAAGAGTGCAATAAGCCATGGAAGCACCTCAATTTCTCTAGGAGTCGCCTGCTTGAAAGGCAAGGAACAACCAATCACTGTCACAATAAGAATCAGTGGTAGCACCGTAAACCAGACTGTTTGTCTTGATAAACCGTAACATCTATCACGGATCATGTTCGAGATA
>JBDOMQ010000236.1:0-5889 GCA_039831725.1 Pirellulales bacterium | reverse complement strand
ATTCAAAATCCCTGCTGTCGTGGGCTGGCACTGACATAATTGCACCTGTGCCGTATGAAGCGAGCACATAATCAGCCACCCAGATTGGCACAGATTCACCAGTCAATGGATGGATACAGAATGAGCCCGTGAAGACACCTGTTTTTTCTTGCGCTAAGTCTGTTCGATCAAGATCACTCTTATGACATGCAGCCTCACAATACGCATTCACCACATCTGATTCTGCAGGCATAGTTAATTGATTTCGTAGTGGATGCTCTGGTGCGATGACCATGCAACTCACTCCAAACAAGGTATCTGGTCTTGTTGTGTAAATCCGAAGACAATCACGTGGTGCTTTCACCGGGTATTCATTGCTTTCTCGCAAACTCTTCCAGACACGAAAAGCATCTTTTGAATCTTTTTCTGACGAGCCTTGTGGTGGAAGGAAAAAATCTACTTCTGCCCCCGTGCTACGGCCAATCCAGTCTCGCTGAAGTTTTTTAATACTTTCTGGCCAATCAAGACCGTCTAGTTCTGTTCCAAGTCGATCAGCATATGCTGTGATTCGCAGCATCCATTGCCGCAGTGGTAATCGGACAACCGGATGACCACCACGTTCACTGAGCCCACCGACAACTTCTTCATTAGCAAGTACCGTCCCAAGTTCCGGGCACCAGTTAACAGGTGCTTCCGACTGGTATGCAAGGCGGCGGTCATCGCGGTAGGCATTGACAGCTTCCTCACCTTTTTCCTGAACATTCTCAGGAATGGGAAGTTCTGAGATCGGTCGGCCCTGTTGTCGACCAGCATCAAACCAGGTGTCGTAAAGAAGTAGAAAAATCCATTGTGTCCAACGAACAAATTCTGGATCCGTAGTAGAGGTCTCACGCTCCCAGTCATAGCTGAACCCAAGCATTTGTAATTGCCGCTTGAACGTAGCGATATTCCGCTCCGTGCTCTCTCGTGGTGGAGTACCGGTACGAATTGCATGCTCTTCAGCAGGCAACCCAAAGGCGTCAAAACCCATTGGATGAATAACACTTGTACCCCGCATACGTTCAAAACGACTCACAATGTCTGTCGCGGTGTAACCCTCTGGATGACCAACGTGAAGGCCGTCACCACTTGGATACGGAAACATATCGAGAATATATGCCTTTTTACCGCTCGGAAGACGGGGCGAACGAAATGTTTTCTGCTCGGCCCACCAGATTTGCCATTTCGGTTCTATGACAGACGGGTTGTATTTCGGCATTAGTCAGTCAACGCTATCGGTTTGAGGGATGTATGATAATTTGACGTTACAATTTGATGAGTCTAATAGACCGGAAAGTTCCGACAACGCTTCGGCAAGAGCTACGGGTACGGCGATAAAACCCGAGGTCTTCCGGAATTCGTTCACTTAAGGGGGCCAGACCTTTGAATCGAGAGACACATCCTGACGAACCTGGGAAACACCCCCATATTCCCGCGGGCGGAAACTCTACAACGCCTCACCATCAGCTTCTGAAAAGCCTCCGTGATGCAGGTCGGCGGCTCAAAATGGCAGACTCTCTTGGAACCCGACTCAACGGCCGTCAGCTTCTTACTCGGATTCTTGCCGCGAGACTTGTTCTCGAAAAAACTCTCGATCCTTCAGAGAAGCGGGTCGGCATTCTACTTCCTCCTACTGCCGGGGCGGCAATCGTAAACGCCGCACTCGCGCTTATGGGCCGCGTCGCCGTAAATCTAAACTACACATCTTCCCAATCAATACTTGAAACATGTATTGAACGCGCCGGGATTCAACACGTGATATCCAGCCCAACATTCTTATCTCGTGTTGAACTAGAGCTTGGAAATTTTCTTCTTGATGCTGCTGATCTGCGTAAAAGACTTACAACCGTGCAAAAGATACAGGCCTGGTCAGAAGCAACCCTTATGCCACTCTCAATGCTCGAACGGCACCTCGGCCTAGATCGCATTCGGCCTGATGATATTCTGACGATCATCTTCACTTCAGGCTCAACAGGTGACCCAAAAGGTGTTGTTCTCAGCATTGAAAATGTGGGGAGTAATGTTCGGGCGATTTCCGATTTACTCCACCTTTCGCCAGCAGACACCGCACTTGGTGTACTCCCTTTCTTTCACTCATACGGGTACACGACTGCCCTATGGGTACCGCTTATGCTTGAACCTGCGGTTGCCTATCACACAAACCCCCTTGATGCAAAAGTTGTTGGCAAACTTGCACGGGATTATCACGCAACTGTTTTAATGGCAACACCTACATTCTTAAGAACATATATTCGCCGTACGGACCCTGACGACTTTTCAACACTTGAAGCTGTTTTTGGCGCTGCTGAGAAATTGACAACAGATGTCACAGACGCATTCGAAGAGAAATTTGGAGTCCGGCCCCATGAAGCGTATGGTGCAACGGAACTCTCTCCTTTGGTAGCAGCAAACGTCCCTCCCTCTCGCCATGTTCCAGGCAAGGCAATCGACGCCCGAGAAGGGACGGTTGGAAAACCAATACTTGGCTGTACGGCGAAGATTACCGACAGAGAGGGGCTCGATGAATTGCCCATCGGTGAAGAAGGACTTTTATGGATTCTTGGGCCCAATGTCATGCAGGGCTACCTCGATCGTGACGACCTTACCGAGCAGGTCATTCAGGAAGGCTGGTATCGGACCGGTGACATTGCAAAACTAGACACTGATGGATTTATCACAATAACCGGTCGACAAAGCCGATTTTCGAAGATCGGTGGTGAAATGGTTCCCCATATGTTGATTGAGGAAGCTATTAATACGATTCTTGGTGCAACTGATGGTGAGCTTCTTGCCGTGGTCACCGCAGTGCCTCATGCAACAAAAGGTGAACGTCTTGTTGTTCTATCCATAAAACATTTTGCTGACCCACAAAAAATCTGTCGTGATCTTGCTCAGTCAGGCCTCCCAAAACTATGGATTCCATCATCTGACAGCTTTATCAAAATAGAAGAATTACCTGTTCTCGGTTCAGGAAAACTTGATCTGCGAAAAATAAATGAAATTGCAAAAGGACTTTTTTGTGACAACTCAGACACACAACAGTGAACGCTGTCACAATCTTCCTCAGCACGTACGATTTAGAACAATTCTTGGAAGAGCTGATGACCTCAGAGCCGATGTATACTTTCAGATAAGGGTGCCGATTACGAAGGAGACTGAGCCTCCATTTGAACTTGAAGGGATCCTAAATGGTCCACTATCAACACGTGCAAGCACACTACCTGTCCGACAAAATATCAGAATGTACTCGCAACAAGTTGTTGATGGTGGTGTTGAACTTCTTGGGCATTCAATTCTTACGGAGCCCGCATTTTGGACACCAAACGTACCAATGCTCTACTCCGTAAAATGCAAGATCACTTCTTCTGGTCAAGACGTGGATTTGCTGAGTGAGACTATTGGTCTTCGTCGCCTTGGTATTCGCAACCATTCACTTTGGCTTGATAGCCATCGATTTGTGGTACGCGGCGTCACGTGTAGTAACAGAGGCAATCAATCTCCAGAACAACGATCCGCTACCACGAAAGATTATAAAACTGCAGAAGTAATTGATTTGTCTTCAGGAGTTTCTTCTGAAACCAACTTCCTAGGGGCCCAGCTGGATGAAAATCTCAAATCGGCTGATGAAAGCGGGCGACCAATAATTGTCCGTTTAAATCCCCAGAGTTCACCATGCTCCATTCCAGCTATAATTTGCCAACTCACAAACCATCCTGCAGTGTTGATCACAGTCATTCCAGACGCTTTGCTGCCAGAGGTGCCGAAATTTTTGGGATTTAAGGGCACGATGCTCTTTGCGACTGAAGTTCCTGCTGAAATTGGTCCTCCAGAATTACCAAGCGGCGTTGACCTTGCCATTGTTCGGCTCTCCAAGACAGTGCCCGTTTCCTCGTGGAAGAATCCTCCGCCATATCCAACCATTGCATGGCAGACAGGAGTGCCTTCGCAGCGGAAAGAATGCGATCGGCTACAGGCTTTGCTCGCCAGCTGGAGAACTACTTCAAAAAGCCCGCCGTCTTCTTGGGATTGGGCTGGGTTTTTTGTTGGCGACGAAACAATTCACCACCAAACTTGAACAACTTCATCAAATGCAAACTGAAAACTACTTCGATGAGTCACGTTTTGTTCGCCAGATGCGATACCGGCAACTCGGACCTGAAGGGCAACAAAAACTTTCGCGGGCACACGTAGGAATCGTTGGATGTGGTGCGCTTGGAAGTGCAACGGCACTATCGCTCACAAGAGCTGGAATCGGCACTCTCACAATCATTGATCGTGATGTACCAGAGTGGAGTAATCTACCGCGGCAACTTCTTTACACTGAAAAAGACGTTCGTGATGGATTACCAAAGGCAATAATCGCCGATCAAAGACTTCGGGAGATTGATAGTAATGTACACGTGATACCCCACGTGGCTGATCTAACTGCTCATAATATTTTCGACCTGCTTTCATCAGTCGATATTATCGTAGACGGCACAGATAACTTTGAGACTCGATTCCTGATGAACGACTTTGCCTGCAGTGAGGGTATTCCTTGGATTTACGGTGGAGTCATTGGTGCCGAGGGGAGAGTGATGACAGTCATTCCTGGTAAAACGGCATGTCTACGATGCCTCATTCCAGACCTACCAACTCCCGGCAGCCTGCCAACATGCGATACAGCTGGCGTACTAGGAGCAGCCGTAATGGTTGTTGCTGGAAGCCAAACAGCAGAAACGATCAAGGTCATCGTCAATTCTGCACAAGAACCGGAAAGTAAGCTACTCGTTTTCGATCTTTGGGATTCTACATGGAAAACCGTGGACCTTCGATCACTTTCAGAAATTGGTTGTACGAGTTGCCAAGGGAATGACCATGAATGGCTCGACTCATCTCGGCACCAGACAAGTATCCTCTGTGGACAAGATGCCGTACAGTTCTACCATCCTGGAAAAACACCTGACCTTTGTAACATTGCAAAGAACCTCAGTTGCTTCGGAAATGTGACAGAAAACAAATGGTTAGTACGGACAGAAGTGGAACCAGGAATCATCGTATCTGTTTTTGCTGACGGTCGGCTTATTGTTACTGGGACACGCAACCCTTCCCAAGCCCGCGCCATTGTGTCCAAATGCGTTGGGATGTAACCCGTGCTCTAAGCTACAGTAGCTGCCGCCATTATTTTTTGCTCGTCCGCCTCTTCTCGAGAAAATTCAGCAGTTACTCTTCCTTCCGCCATCACCATGATTCGATCTGAAAGCGTCAGCAACTCTGGCAACTCACTGGATGTTAGTACGACGGCCAAACCACTCTGACATAGTGTATCAATCAGTTCGTACAACTCAGCTTTTGCACCGACATCTATGCCACGGGTTGGGTCATCCAGCAAGAGCACATGAGGGTTCGTAAGTAACCATCGGCTAATAATACATTTCTGTTGGTTCCCGCCGGAGAGCTCCGATATATTCGCTAGTAACGAGGGCATCTTGATGCCAACCTGATCTATCGGCTTGGCAACAATGTTCTCTTCCACCTCCTTGCTTAGAAATCCATTACGAATCGCATGCACTAGGCTGCAAATGCTTATATTTTCTGTCACATTCATATTCGAAAAAATCCCAAGCCGTTTCCGGTCCTCTGGCACCATGACCAAACCGGCTTTACAGGCATCTGATGGGTGGGTAAATCTGACTTCCTCCCCTCGCAGTAAAATTGTTCCCTGCCACTGACCGGGAAACGCTCCGAAAATCGTTTCAAGGACTTCGGTACGACCAGCGCCCATGAGACCTGCGATTCCAAGAACTTCACCAGCGTGGACACGAAATGACACATTGTGCAACTGCACACTTTGACTTGAAGCCTGTGAGGCTACGCACAGATCTTCAACTT
>JBDOMQ010000252.1:0-5904 GCA_039831725.1 Pirellulales bacterium | reverse complement strand
GCTGAAATTCCAAAGTATTCAACTGTTCTTGAGGACCTTAAACAACGGCTGACTGTCTGGCGTCGGGAGACACATGACCCGTTACTTGAACCTGAAAAACTTGAACGCCTAAAGCAAGAGGTGCAGCTCGTGAAAAAAAAATCTGATGGAAAAAAACACACTTGGCTTTATCCAGAATATCTTGTGGAGTAGCAATGAGCATGCTGTCCGTTCTGCGTTTCATTGGAATACTTCTTACCCTGACGCGTGTTGGCGGTTTTCAACCAACGCTAGCAGCACGACCGAATGTTCTGATGATTGTGCTTGATGACATGAATGATTGGGCTGGCTGCCTACACACCCAAGAAGATATCCAGACACCTCATATCGATCGTCTGGCAGAAAAGGGGATGTTGTTTACGAATGCCCACTGCGCTGCGCCAGTATGCAATGCATCACGTGTGGCTACACTTACTGGCCGACAACCCGGAAGCACTGGCATCTATGACAATGGTGTTCGGTGGCATGAAGCAATGCCAGGGATTCCCTCTATCCCGAAACACTTTAACGAGAATGGCTATTATGTCGCCGGTGGTGGAAAAATTTATCATCACATGCCCGGCTTTAACAGAACGTCAGACTGGGATGAGTACTTTCCGCAAGCTTTTGATGGCCATTATCAGAATGAACTACATAACGGACTGGACGTAAGTGATTTCCAGTTCCCATCCGGCTTTCCACTTAACAATCTTCCGAGCGTGAAAGCCTTGAAAAAACCGCCAAAAAATCCTCGTGAATTCGATTGGGGACCACTCGATAAAGCAGACCTCGAAACCGGTGATGGAAAGATGGTGAAATGGGCCGTCAACTTTCTTGAAAATGCGCCTGATGAACCATTTTTTCTCGCCGCCGGAATCTATCGACCGCATCTCCCGTTTTATGCACCAAAGGAATACTTTGACTGGTACGTCGAGGACGACCTACGGAAACCACCAATCAAGTCCGACGACCTCGACGATCTTCCCACAACGGCCCTGAAGTTTGCAGCTCAACGACGGGAAGACTATGAACTCATCCTACGAGAAGGAAAATACAAAGAACTCTTGCAAGCCTATCTCGCCAGTATTTCATTTGCCGATGCAATGGTTGGTCGGCTCATCGACGCAGTCGAGCAGAGCCAGCATGCGGATAACACAATCATTGTTTTATGGTCAGATCATGGATGGCATTTCGGTGAAAAAAGACATCTACACAAATTTACACTTTGGGAGCGATCTACTCGGATACCTTTTATTATCGTTGCACCAGGCGTTACTGAAACAAACACAACCTGTGATCAACCTGTTGGCATGATTGATCTCTTTCCCACACTGAACGCGCTGTGTTCACTACCTCTTGTTCCATCACTTGACGGCCAGAACATTGAACCTCTTCTCAGGAACCCTGAGCAGCGCTGGGAACGACCAGCACTGACAACACATGGACAAGGAAACCACGCCGTCCGATCACGCCGGTGGCGATATATTCGTTATGCAGATGGTGGTGAAGAACTTTACGATCATTCACGAGACCCAAACGAATGGACGAACCTTGCATCGAAACCAGAGTTTATTGACGTCAAGAATAACCACGCACAATGGCTTCCAAAAACAGATGCCGTTCCAGTTCGCAAGAAGAAGTGAGACACCCTCGGAAATGAATCAATTATGAAACCTATTATTTTATTTCTTTCCCTTCCTTTATTTGCCTTCCTGAGCCATGAATACATGGCCACTCGTGCTACTGGTGAAGAACCAACATATTCCGGCGATGTTACTGACGTCCAAACAATACGGCACGTGGAACAACATCCACAAGCTTGGCGAATCTGGCAGCCTTTTATTATTTCAGGTAATAAGAAAAATCATCTGATAGTTGCGTATGGTGCAATGAGAAATGGCAAGAAAGATATGGGTGATATCTTTGCAACACGTTCCAAAGATGACGGTGACACCTGGGAATCACCTGTTGTCATTTTTGACCACACCGAGCGACAGGGTGCTGTGCAATTCTGTTACGCCAATCCGGTTCTCTACCAAGCACCAGGACAGGATATTATCTGGTGCTTCTGTATGCGATGTCCGATCGCACAGCGCAATAGCGAGGAATCGACGCTAGCTGCCGCGTTTACTCCCGACGGTGGCAGCTCGTGGAGCGAGGTGGAAATGGCCATGCTGTACACGGGCCCACTCATTTTAAATGCTGCACCTATTCAAACTGAAATCAACGGTTCATCTCGTTTTCTTCTCCCCGCACATCGCAATACTTTGGCTGCCGACCCTCGTGGATCACGCGACCATTTTATTCTCAGTAGCACGAGTTTGCTGGAGTGGAGACTTGAAGCATTTATTCCACAGCCTACAAACGCTCGTGTTTTTCTTCATGAAGGAAATATTGCCAGAGGAGACACCGAGGGTGAGCTCAAAATTGTCATGAGAACAGCCGACTATGATCAGACAAATCTGACAACCTCTCCACCGCAAGCATATTCCAGTGTAAGCACCGATGGAGGCCATACATGGTCGGAATCTAAACCAGAAACGAGCCTTCATAACGCAAAAGCAAAGGGTTACTTTGGTAAATCGGCAACTGGCTCCCACATTTATGTCTATAACGATGGTCCAGCGCAAGGAGATACTGCACCTGGCTTCCCAAATGGTGGGAGAACCTCATTGCGATATAAAACCAAGCCTGCCGGAGGAGTATGGGGGAAGGAACAAACGTTTTATCATGCTGGCATTAAAAACTCGTACCCAACGCTTCATGAGGTTGCCCCAGGTGACTATCGTTGTGTCTGGGATAGCGGGACTGCAACAAAACCACGAACTCACATTCACTTTGGCAAACTCAGGATAACTCCATGACGCCATATGAACTCCGGAATCGTATCCGCGGAGGACTCCCGGTCTTTGGGACTCTCATCGTATCACCATCGCCAAGGTGGCCCGAAGTCGTGGCAGATTGTGACCTTGATTTTATATTCATTGACACTGAGCATATCGCGATTGACCGATCTCAGTTGAGCTGGATGTGTCATGCCTACAATGGCATTGGCCTACCAACGCTTGTCCGAATTCCATCACCAGATCCCTACACAGCAACCATGGTGATTGATGGGGGAGCATCTGGCGTGATTGCACCGTACGTCGAGTCTGCCACGCAAGTTCAACAACTACGGGGTGCAGTCAAAAAGAGACCACTCAAAGGGAAAACACTCGAGGAAACACTCGCTGGGAAGCCCCTTCAATCACCACTGCATGAGTACGTGTCGCAATCAGCAGACAACCGCCTACTGATTGTCAACATTGAGAGCGTGCCGGCAATTGACGCACTCGAAAGCATTCTCAAAGTCCCTGATCTCGATGGTATTTTAATTGGCCCTCATGACCTTACCTGCAGCCTTGCGATACCAGAACAATACGACCACCCAATTTTTCTTGATGCATGTGAGTCGATTTTCAAAATGGCACGGAAACATGGTATCGGTGCGGGCATTCATTTCTGGGGTGATGTTGAGCAGCAAATCAATTTCCTTCATCGTGGTGCCAACATGCTTATTCATAGTGCGGATATAAGTCTTTTCCAAAAACATCTGCGGGCTGAACTTGCGGCAATAAAATCTGCATCGGGTATTCAAACTGATGATGCGTCTAAACCAACAACAGTAATCTAGATGTCCACGAAGGATTTCATTCATGCATCGACTGTCAACACTCCTGTTTGCATTCACAGTCATACTGTCGCTCTGCCATCAGGGCTATGGTCAACCGCAGAACATTGTCTTATTTCTCATCGATGACCTTGGATGGATGGACCTCGGTTGCCAGGGTAGCACGTATTACCAAACACCAAACATTGACAAACTCGCTGCTGAAGGAGTCCGGTTCACAGATGCATATGCCGCGTGCGCTGTCTGCTCACCAACGCGGGCATCTATTCTTACAGGAAAATATCCTGCCCGACTCTTGCTCACAGACTGGCTGCCTTCGGGCCGCTGGAAGCCGTCTTCAAAACTAATTGAGGGGCGTAAAATCCGGGGGCTCCCACTTGAAGAGCGCACCCTCGCTGAAGCGTTACGGGATGCTGGCTATCAGACAATCCACATTGGCAAGTGGCACCTCGGGAGTGAGCCCTTCTGCCTGCCGCAACATCATGGGTTTGATATCAACATTGCAGGTAACGCGCATGGTGCACCAGGGCAGTATTTCTTCCCGTATCAGGGAGACTGGTCTATTCCAACGACATCGCTTAGGGCTAAGTGGAATGTTCTACCTAACGGGAAGCCCGGCGAGTACTTGACCTCACGACTGACTGATGAAGCCGTCAACATCATCAAAGAATCAGACGAGGCACCATTCTTTCTCTACTTCCCACACTATGGTGTCCATACGCCACTCGAGGCACCAGAAGAACTGACCAAAAAATACGAACGGACACCTCAACACAAGCAACAAGGAAAACCAGTATATGCAGCGATGGTAGAGAGTATCGATCACAGTGTTGGTCGAGTTCTTGATGCCTTGAAGTCTGCTGGAAAAACAAACGACACAGTGATCATCTTCACTTCCGACAACGGAGGCTTTTACAAAGCAACGAGTAACGCTCCCCTTCGCGCAAACAAGGGCGCCTACTACGAGGGCGGCATACGTGTCCCGCTCATTATAAAATGGCCTGGACTTTCCCAACCTGGCCGAGTCATCCATGAGCCGGTTATTACCAATGACCTCTATCCAACTTGCCTAGCGGCTGCTGGTCTTTCGATGATCCCGCATCAGCATATGGACGGTGAGAACCTTGCTCCACTTCTTCACGAAACAGAAACTCTTTCAAGAGATTCCCTATTCTGGCATTTTCCACATTACAACAAACACCCGTCAAGTTATCCCTCAAGTGTTATCCGGAAGGGCCACTGGAAGCTTATTGAATCCTTTGATCCCGCAACGGTTGAACTTTACAATCTGGCGGAAGATCTTGGTGAAACCTGCAATCGTGCTAGCACCGAAGCGAAACGACGAGATGCACTTCTTGGGGAACTGGAAGCGTGGCGTCAAACAGTTGGTGCAGAGCGAATGGCACCAAACCCAAACTTCGAATCTGAGTAAGACAAAAGGCAGATCTTTAATATTTTTCACACCACAAGCAAATCACACAACTTCTTTAGGTTCTCATCGAAGTTTGGGAAACTATCGGGAAACCCTTGCAGAAACATGAAGGTGCACCGTGATGTTCTATTTTTCTATCGCCTACTAGCCAACCTCTTAACGTCCGGTAAACAGCTTTGTTTACCGGACTTTCTTTTGGTGTTGCATTTGATTTTGTTGGGAACGGCTTAAGTTGGTATCAGACTTTTTTTGTGGCCGGAATGGTTCTGCGTTGATCTCTGGCAGGAAACCCGCCAGTCGCTTCTTGGTGGCCGCATAGCGATCGTCCGATGCGAGGTTTGTCCATTCATGGGGGTCCGTATCGTGGTCATATAGTTCTTCGCTGCCATCCGCGTATCGGATGTAACGATGTTGACGGGAGCGAACCGAGTGATTGTTTTTACCTTGCGTAGTGATGGCCATCCGTTCGGTGAGTAGGTCTGGCTGGATCAGCAGGTCAACGAAGCTCTGGCCTTCAAGTTTTTGCGGGGGACTCTTGAGTCTGCAAAGTTCAACCAGAGTTGGATACAGGTCAAGTAGGCTGACAGGATTCTCACATCTCGTGTTGGGTTTTGTGTGCTCAGGTGAGAAGACGATCAGTGGCACACGCGTTGTATTTTCCCACAATGTGAACTTTTCCCAGTGCTGTTTTTCTCCCAAGTGGTAGCCGTGGTCTCCCCAGAGAATGACGGTTGTGTTGTCGGCGAGTGGCCCATCATCTAGCGCAGTGAGAAGTTCTCCGACC
>JBDOMQ010000092.1:0-5918 GCA_039831725.1 Pirellulales bacterium | reverse complement strand
GGCAAAGCAGCCTGGTCGAGCATTTCCACACGACACACCTTGGCAAAAAGCATTTGAACAATCTTTTCAGTTCGACCCCACTCCCGATCAAGCAACCGCAATAGAAACAATCCGAAGTGACCTACAGCAGTTTAAACCGATGGACAGACTCCTCTGCGGGGATGTTGGCTTTGGAAAAACTGAACTTGCGATGCGGGCAGCGTTCAAAGTTGCTGAAGCAGGCAGCCAGGTAGCGGTCTTGGCACCGACTACAATCTTAGCCGAACAACACCGTCGGACCTTCACTGAGAGATTTGCAGAGTATCCGTTTACAATCCGCTGTCTTTCGCGACTGACAGCGACCCGTGAGGAACGTGAGACGCTTGAAGGAATCGCAAGGGGAACGGTTGACATAGTCGTCGGGACACACAGGCTTGCCCAGGCCGATATTCATTTCGACAACCTAGGGCTTCTCGTTGTTGACGAAGAGCAACGATTCGGTGTGGATGTGAAGGAGCGGCTCAAGGCAATGCGTGCTAGCGTTGATGTCCTTACCATGACAGCCACACCGATCCCCCGAACACTTCACATGGCAATGCTAGGCATTCGAGACATCTCAAATCTGACAACACCACCAGCCAATCGACTTGCAGTCGAAACACGGGCCTGCCGATTTGATGAAACTCTTTTACGACACGCAATTGATAGAGAACTTGCTCGAGACGGGCAGATTTTTTTCGTTCACAACCGAATTAATGATATTGAAAAAGTTGCAGATAGAATTCGCACTATTGCTCCCCATGTCTCTATTGGGATAGCGCACGGAAGACTGCGCGAAAGTGAGTTGGAGCAAGTCATGGTTGATTTTGTTGCTGGACAAACGCAACTTCTTCTAGCAACTACCATTATCGAGAGTGGGCTTGATATACCGAGAGCTAATACCATTTTTATTGATGAAGCTGATCACTATGGGCTTGCTGACTTACATCAGTTAAGAGGGCGAGTTGGGCGATCACACCACCGAGCGTATTGTTATCTCATCGTTAAAGAATCAACGCGACTGACATCGACGGCGGCGAGGCGACTCCGCGCCATTCAGGAATTTTCCAGTACCGGAGCCGGTTTTTCTTTGGCCATGAGAGACCTTGAAATACGAGGTGCTGGCAATCTGCTGGGAACTCAGCAAAGCGGACACATAGCAGCAGTGGGTTACGAACTCTACTGTCGACTCCTTGAAAATGCAGTATGTGGGCTGAAGGACCTCCCTCCGAAGGACCCGCCGCCGGTAAGAATCGATCTGCCAGGTGATGCGTGGATTCCCCGGGACTACATAGCCGACCTGAGATCAAAGATCGACTTTTATCGCAGAATTTCTCGTGCGGCAGCCCATACACAGGTTGATGATCTCGAAACGGAAATCGAAGATCGCTTCGGACCACTGCCACTAGCTTTCCGTCGTCTACTTGATCTTGCACGACTACGAATTACTGCGTCTTCGCTAAGTATTGATTCTATTTCGAAACAGCCAGGCCTTCTCGTCATTGGCCATCATGATATGCATTGCATTGAGAAATGGAGACAACGTTGCATATTATCTGGTCAAGAGGTCAGGGTCGTTGGAAATAAAACTATTGTCTTGCCTCTCCACGAGCGTATTGCTGGTGATGAAAACAAACTATTCCAAACCGTCAAAAAACTTTTTCAGATCAAATAATTTTGAGTAGCAGACTTCATGCTCAAACCCGACGGAACTCGCTAGCAAGAGAAACCGCCTTTCTTCACAGATTACCTGCTTTACCAAACAAGTCAGCCTGAGTCTGCTTGACCCCACAGTAAGAAATTTCAACAACGACACCTACTTGCAACGCATTGCTCGACATCCAGTGCCTTTTTTGGTGGCTAGAACAGATTTCCTCTAAAGGACAACGCACCATCTTCTCTACCTTAACGGTCAGAATATAGCCTTTTTTGAAAACACTACGGTGTGTAGAGTTCCAATTCCTTTAACGGCTAACTGTGGCGGCAGGCATGCCACTATTTACCTTTTTTAATTTGGTACCGTGCATCACTCGAAATCTTTGCATCCGCGATTCATCGTTTGTGTACTCGCTATCTATGTGTGCCTAACGTGTGCAGTCTTTGCCGTTAAGCCACAGGCATCTGGTGAAACACCGGAGCTTTTCCAGCCCGTTATGCCAACCATCCCTGAATCGATCTCACGGCCGCGCGACTGGCCAACAAGCATTCCGTCGACTCTAACCAAAAATGTACTTTCGAGTATTTTAGAAAAACCGGGAGCTCCTCTTGAGCCTGTCGATGAAAACGGGAACCCTCTCGTTCGTGAAACCGCAGACGAGGAAAACAATCATGGCTCGAGTGATGTTGTACTTGCAGAGTACGAGGAAACTCACGCAACTACCAATCCGACTGGCTCAACCGAGGCCGATATACCGGGCATGAAATCTCTTGATATGGCACATGTTGTTGCTCGTGTCGGGCCGGAGGTGGTGCTCGCAGGAGACTTAATGACTCCAGCAGCATCCGAATGGATTAAAAAAGTTTCCCCTGGACTTCGTCCTGAGCAAATTGCTGAACTTCGCTACAAAATTTATCAGCAAGTAATTGATCAACACCTGGAAACGCTTCTTGTTTATGTCGATGCCTGTCGAGTGATACCCGAGGAAAATTTTCCTGAGATTCGTGAAAAAGTGGATGAGGCATTTGACCAAGAACAACTACCACAAATGGTGCAGGCTGCTGGCGTAGGGTCTGTCCGCGAGTATGAACACCTGTTACGAACGCAAGGTCAATCACTTGGGCGCATGCGAAAAATGTTTTTCGAGAGAGCCCTCGCACAGGAATGGATACAACAAAATGCAAATACAACCGGAGAAATTCCTCATGCTGAAATGATTGCTTGGTATCAGAATCATCTTGACGAATATGAGTTTCCGGCGCGAGCGCGATTTGAACAGCTAACTGTAAGAATCAGTCAAAAACAACCGAGAGATCAATCGTGGAATCGACTTGCTGCAATGGGCAATGATATCCTCAACGGTCGTCCATTTGAGGAGGTCGCCAAAGAAATGTCTGAAGGCCCTACAGCCTCTAATGGCGGGCTCTACGATTGGACAACTCAAGGCAGTTTGGTTTCAGAAGTGATAGACAAGGCGATCTTTTCTCTACCCATTGGTGAACTCAGCGCAATTTTAGACGACCAAAATGCACTGCACATTATCCGGGTCATTGAGCGATCTGATGCCGGAAGAACACCATTTATTGATGCGCAGGTAGCTATACGAATGAGACTCCGCAAACAGCGGCAGGATGATGCGAGAAAAGAATACCTAGACCGGTTAAAAGAACGGACACCAATATGGACCGTGTTTGATGATGAACAGAAAAACACCCAGATAGCCGGGAGACCTTCGGTCACTCGATAATGTGCACTTCAGAGGCCAGATTAGTCCATAACTAAAGCAAACCCTTGTTGCCATTGAGGTCGATTGCTGACGGGTCGCTTGAGGACTAAACTACGATTGAATGTTTAATCGGATCGTCAAGCGGCCCGATAGCCGCTCAACACGACCTTGGAGCCCCGCCACATGAGCGCCCCGACAGCAAATTCAATTCGTTCAACGCCTTGGCCAGGAACTCGATCCGAAGAGCCCGCAAGCCTTTCTCTGGAAGGCCAACCTGTCGAATTACCAGTCATCGTGGGGAGTGAGGGCGAGAAGGCAATTGATATCTCCCGCTTACGGTCCAGCACTGGCTTTATCACACTTGATGAGGGCTATGTAAATACTGGATCAACGACAAGCGGCATCACATTTCTCAATGGTGAAAAAGGGATTCTCCGCTACAGGGGATATCCGATCGAAGACCTTGCAGCGCGTTGTGATTTTATCGAGGTTGCCTACCTCCTGATCTATGGGGAACTTCCAACAGAAGACGAACTTGCCGCGTTCCGCCATTCATTGTCAAACCACTCAATGATCCATGAGGACATGCGAAGTTTCTATAGTGGCTTTCCTCGTGATGCTCATCCCATGGCCATTGTCGGTAGTGTTGTAGGTGCTCTTTCAACATTTTACCAAGACTCTTTGGACGTTAGAGATCCAAAGCAAGTTGAAGTAAGTGTTCATCGTCTACTTGCAAAACTTCCAACAATTGCAGCATACAGCTACAAAAAGTCGATTGGGCAACCTCTTATATACCCACGGAATGATCGCTCCTACTGCGAAAACTTTCTCCAGATGATGTTCGCTGTGCCCTGCGAAGAATATGAGATTGATCCAGACTTTGCTGAGGCGCTCGACATGCTTCTTATTGTGCATGCCGATCACGAACAGAATTGCTCAACATCAACGGTACGCATGGTTGGATCAAGTGATGCAAATCTTTTTGCAAGTATTTCTGCAGGAGTCTCTGCTCTCTGGGGCCCACTCCACGGTGGTGCAAATCAAGCGTGCGTCGAAATGCTGGAACAAATCGTGGCTGATGGTGGCAACGTAAAAAAATATGTGGAACTTGCCAAAAAGAAGGGGTCTGGATTTCGCTTGATGGGGTTTGGGCACCGTGTCTACAAAAATTATGACCCTCGGGCGACTCTTATTAAAGCAACGTGTGACAAACTTCTGGCCAAGATCGATCGACGTGATCCTTTATTTGATATTGCACAGCAACTGGAAGAAGTTGCTCGTGGAGACGACTATTTCATCGAACGGAATTTGTATCCGAATGTTGATTTCTACTCTGGTGTCATCTACCGCGCAATGGGCATACCGGAACAGATGTTTACGGTTCTTTTTGCGATGGGACGTCTTCCCGGATGGATTGCGCACTGGATGGAAATGCACCGAAGCCCAACAAAAAAAATATGTCGACCGCGGCAAGTCTATTCGGGAGAGACGCTTCGTGAATTCGTCCCACTGGACCAGAGATGATTTAAAACTTTCTCCGAGAGCTATGGTTCAAATTTATTCTGCCTGGCTTTTCTGACGCTTCTGTCGAAAAAAAGCGGAAAGCAATTCGCTGGATTCTTGCTCTAAAACATGTCCTACATGCTTGACCTGATGATTGAGCCTAGAATCATCGAAAAGTTGATAGAGAGATTCGACCGCACCGGCCTTTGGGTCGCCAGCACCCCACACAACAACAGGCACTCTTGCCTGTACTATCGCACCAGCGCACATGGGGCAAGGCTCAAGAGTAACATACAAGACACAGTCCAGGAGCCTCCAGGAACCTAGTGATGAGGCGGCTTGTGTCAAAGCAATCATCTCTGCGTGGGCTGTCGGATCAGCTAATTGCTCCCTCTGGTTGTGAGCGCTGCCAACAATTCGTCCGGCAGCAACAACAACCGCTCCGACGGGCACCTCGTCTTCATCAATAGCCTGTCTCGCCTCACGCAAAGCAACCCGCATCCATCTCTCATGCACTGGCTGGTCACCAAATTGATTATTGGAAAACATGCTTACTCCTCTTACTCTGGCTAGATACTACCAAACCAGTGAAATGAAACTGTCCGCAACGATATAGCAGTAGTATTACTCAAAAAATATTTCTGGGAGCGAATCACCCCTGCAGCACGGACTTTGTCTTGTTCGATGGACACCATCCTCTTGCGATAACTAAGATAATGTGGTGATATTTATGAACACGTACTGATGCTTGCTTGAGACAGGCTCCGCATACCTCCCTTTGGAATTTTCGATGGATGCACTCTTACTTCTGCTGCGATGGATGCATATCTTTGGTGTAGTAATTCTTGTTGGCGGACTATGCTTTTCTCGTTTTGCTCTTTTACCTGCTTTGGCTGATGCCGATGAAGACGGTCGTGAAAAACTTCAGGAACGCATTCGGCGAAAATGGCTACCTTGGGTCATCATTGCTATAACGCTTCTCCTTGTGAGTGGATTGACGAACTTCCTTCTCTT
>JBDOMQ010000004.1:0-5928 GCA_039831725.1 Pirellulales bacterium | reverse complement strand
CGGACTTCTTGGAGAGAATATCAAGGGCAGTGGGTTCTCTCTCGACATCTACCTCCATCGTGGTGCCGCCGCATATATCTGCGGTGAAGAAACCGGCCTTATCGAAAGCCTTGAAGGCAAACGAGCGTGGCCTCGAATCAAACCTCCTTTCCCTGCAATTGAAGGTGTGTTCCGCAAGCCAACGGTTGTGAATAACATTGAGACAATGGCATGCGTGGCACAAATCGCACGGCGAGGGGTTGATTGGTTCCGCTCGATTGGAGTTCCTGCTGATCCAAACAACCCAAGAGATCCAGGGAGCTATGGACCAAAGCTCTACTGTCTATCCGGTCACGTGGAGAAACCAGGGTGTTACGAAGCACCTCTTGGTATTACAGCACGAGAATTAATTGATGGTTTCGGTGGTGGTGTTTGGAAAGGTCGGCGAGCAAAAGCTGTCATACCAGGGGGAATCTCCATGGGGATAATGACCGAAGATGAGCTGGACACCCCGCTCGATTTTGCCGGACCTGGAACAGTTGGCTGTCTCGGTCTTGGGACGGCTGCCGTGGTTGTCGTCGATGAAACTGTCAGCATGGTTGATTTTTTACATAATTCATGTCGCTTTTTTGCACATGAGTCCTGCGGCCAGTGCACACCATGCCGCGAAGGTACAAGTTGGTCGCTCCGAATGCTCGAACGTATTCGAGCCGGAAAGGGTAGATTGCGGGATCTCGATCTTCTTGCAGAAATTGGCGACACCATGGGCATGATGCCCGGATCGACAATTTGTGGTCTTGCTGACGGAGCCGCTTGGCCTATCAAGAACTCCATCGCAAAATTTCGTGATGAATTTGAAGATTACATCAAACAGACGAATCCAACTGGCTATATGGAAACTGATCCTGTTCCTGCATTGCCAATCGTTACAACTCACTAACTCATTTTTACTGCTTACTACTCTCCATCATGCCCACAGTCACTGTTGACGGTCAGGAAATCGAGATCGGAGCCGACGAACGGCTCAACTGCATTGAAGTTGCCCGCCGCGCGGGTGTCGAGATTCCACATTATTGCTGGCACCCAGGACTTTCTGTTGTAGCGAGCTGCCGCATGTGTCTCATTCAGGCTGGGACTCGAAATGCTGAAACCGGCGAGGTCTCAATGATTCCTAAGCTTGTGCCTGGCTGCCAAACGCCTGCCAAAGATGGAACTGTAATTGTTACCAACAGTGACGCTGTTCATGAAAGTCGTGCTCGTGTCGAAGAAGCACTACTCATCGATCATCCAATTGACTGCCCAATCTGCGACAAGGCTGGTGAATGCCTGCTTCAGGACTATCACTTTGAGCATGGACAGAGCGAACGACGTGCTGACATTCATGCGTTTAGTAGCCGCCGCCGAGATGTTGGGCCAACCGTCACCCTTTTTGTTGACCGCTGCATCATGTGCACGCGATGCGTTCGGTTTACGCGAGAGGTCTCTGGTACAGCAGAACTCATGGTTTCTGCCCGCGGTGCGAAAGAAGAAATTGATACGTTCCCTGGCTTTCCTCTTGATAATAAGTTGGCGGGAAATGTTGTCGACCTATGCCCAGTTGGTGCTTTAGGTGATAAAGACTTTTTATACCAACAGAGAGTCTGGTTTTTGAAGAAAACGGAAAATGTGTGTGGTGGTTGTTCAGCAGGATGCTCAATAGCGACCGAGCATAACCAAGACACCGTCTACCGGCTCAAACCACGTGAAAATCTACATGTAAACAAGTGGTGGATGTGCGACGAGGGCCGTTATGGCTGGCATCATTTGCATAACGAAGCACGAATTGTTGAAGCAAGCCACCGTGATAATGAAGGCTCTCGTGCGATCGAATGGGCAGATGTTTTGAGTCGCCTGCCCAAGGACCTGAATGACGCAGGACGACTGGGTATTGCCGTTTCCCCGATGCTTACCGTTGAAGAAGCTTGGATGCTGTGTTCGGTTGCAAAGACAATTGATTCGGATGCTTATCTCGCAGTTGGTCACGTGCCATCGACTGGTAATGATGAATCTTTTCCCGGTGGATTTACGATTCGCGGTGAGAAGGCCCCAAACCGTATTGGCATTGAAATGGTTCTCAGTATGTTTGGGGCTGTTTCTGAAAACGGGACCGTTCCTGGGTGGAGTGACTTTCTTGAGCAGGTACAAACAAAAAAGATTCAATCGGCATGGGTTACAGCTGGCTATCCAACACCTGAGACTTCGTGGTGTGATGAAGCGACGGCGGCAACTTTTGAAGGGCTTAACTGCCTTGTTGTTCAAGACCTATTTGAATCTCCGCTTTCTAACCGGGCTACGTGGTGCTTGCCCGCAGTCGGATTTGCCGAGCGAAGTGGTACATGGGTCAACTACGGCCATTGGGCGCAGACCTTTGAACAAGCAATTCGTCCTCCAGCTGGTGTCTGGCCAGAGGGCCGATTCTTTTGGAATCTTCTTGGGAGACAAGGCTTGTATGATCCTGAGAGCGTTCGAAAACAAATTGCTGAAAGTTCTGCTAACTTTGCTGCCTTATCAGGTGATGTGCCAGCCATTGGGCTCGACCTTAGGTTACAGCAGGTAGCCGTCACCTAAGCAAATCACAAACAGAATGCTTCGTACTACTCCTTTCGAATCAAATTTAATGACCGGATTTCTTCCATCAACTGAAACAATTGCAGCACTCGTTAAGATTGGTTTGCTCGTTGGCGGCCTCATGACGGCTGCTGCTTATTTGGTTCTTGTTGAGCGATGGATTGCAGCTTGGGTTCAAGATCGACGAGGACCAAATCGTGTTGGTATTCCGCTGACGAAAATTCGTCTGTTTGGATTAGGACAGCCGCTGGCAGACGGCCTCAAAATCATTCTCAAGGAAGATTTCACTCCGAGGCATGTTGATAAGGTGCTCTACAATGTGGCACCCTTGACACTGCTTACAGCATCACTGGCTATTTTTGCTGCTATCCCTTTCGGAAGCGTGCTACCGCCACTCAATATTCCCGGTCTTCCAGATCCAGTTCCGTTTCTTGTCGCTCCAGGACTTGATGTTGGTGTTCTCTGGGTTTTCGCACTATCGAGTATTGCCGTCTACGGTGTACTTCTTGGAGGCTGGGCAAGTAATAACAAATATGGTTTTCTTGGTGGGCTACGGAGTAGTGCCCAACTGGTTGCGTATGAAATTCCGCTTGGGCTAGGTTTGCTCGGTGTTGTTCTCGCGGCTGGCTCTTTACAGCTCGACATCATTATGAACAAACAGGCAGAAACTGGTCTATGGTACGCCTTTGCTCAACCACTCGGATTTGTTGTTTTCCTCATAGCGAGTTTTGCTGAAGCTGCTCGCCTGCCTTTTGACCTTCCTGAAGCTGAGCAAGAATTAGTCGGTGGCTATCACACTGAGTACGCAGGAATAAAACTTCTTCTTTTTCTTGTCTCTGAATTCCTGCATATGGTCACGGCTGCTTTCCTTATCGTGATCATGTTTTTGGGTGGATGGCACTTCTGGGGAATCACCGGAAGCACCCAAGAAGTTACGTGGTTTGGTGCCTTTTTGAGATTCGGCATACTTTCAGCCAAAATCTTTGCTGTGATTCTCTTTTTTATGGTGGTCCGCTGGAGCTGGCCCCGATTTCGATTTGATCAATTAATGAATCTCGCATGGAAAGTCATGTTGCCTCTTGGACTCCTGAATCTCGTTGTTGTTGCGACGATTGAGGAATTTCGGCCCGCCCTCCAGTCAGCTCTTGGAAATAGTCTGACAACCGGTGTTACCGTTGGGGCACCATGGATTATCTTTATTGGGGGCTTGATTTGTGCTGGCCTGCTCACGCCTTCTAGCACTGATAATCGACCGATTCGCACACGTGATTCTTTTGATCAAGAGCGACATCTTGAAAAAGATGAGCCTATGAAAGAACAGTCTTCCGAATTAGTAGAGGTCTAATATGAAACCATCTGATCCCGGAATAACATGGATTGATGATAAGCCACTCGGCCTTGCCGAGCGACTTTATATCCCGCTTTTTGTTCAAGGTCTTGCAACTACAAGTAGGCACCTTGTGAGCAAAAAAAACACTGTCAACTTCCCAGAACAACGCCCTGCTATTGGAAACCCGCTCATCTATCGAGGCGTGCACAGGCTCAACCGCGATGAGAATGATCGTGTGAAGTGCGTTGCTTGTTTCCTGTGTGCCACGGCATGCCCGGCGCACTGTATTGATATCGTCGCCACTGAAAGTCCTTGGGAAGATAGAGAGAAATATCCAGAGAGTTTCCAGATTGATGAACTCCGTTGCATTTTTTGTGGCATGTGTGAAGAGGCATGTCCTGTTGACGCTATTGAGCTCACGAGCCTTCTTGACCTCACGGGAAAAAGTCGAGAAGAGATGATTTTTGATAAAGAGAAACTACTGAGTGTCTATGACATGACAAAGGATGCTGAGCCAATGAAGTCAGCTGACTTAGGGGGAACACTGTGACCCCTTTCGTTAGGTTATTTGCTGGAACAGGAACCTTTGAATTTCTTTCTCCAGGCATTCTGCTTGCTGCCGCAGTAACATGCCTTGCGGCGAGCCTATACCTACTTCTTCCTAAATCCGGGCGGCATGGCAAGACCTCACGACGAGTAGGCTGGCTTCTTGGACTGATTACCCTCGGGCTGTTCATTGCCACCGGACAACGACTTGGAAATCTTGGAGAAGAAGCTGTATTCCTCACGGTTTCATTAGTCGCTGTCATAAGCGCAGCTGCAACAATAACCTGCCGTTCTCCTGTTTACGCAGCAATTTGGTTTGCTCTTTGCCTGGCTGGTGTCTCGGGTGTGTTGCTTGTTTTGGGTGCCCAGTTCCTTGGTGTTGCAACAATAGTTGTCTACGCAGGTGCCATTTTAGTCATGTTCCTTTTTGTCTTAATGCTGGCTCAGCCATCTGGCCTCACGACATCCGATCGTATTACTAATGAGCCACTGCTTTCTGCTGTGGCGGGCGCTGTACTTCTTGGTCTTTTATCACTGTCAATTGGTCGGCTATCTGCCGAAGAACCTCTCTGCTGTCGCCCTCCATCCAAGGCAGCTGCCCTCGGCGGCACCACTCCAGAGCAAATACCGACTGAGAGTGTAGATCTTTTGGCGTCTGATCAGGTGGCTCGGCTTGGCGGTGAACTTTTCGGCCATCACCTTGTCGCTGTTGAAGCAGTCGGCATTCTTTTGCTCGTCGCACTCATTGGAGCCATTGCTATTGTTTCAAATGGCCTCGAGGGTAGCCAAGTGGAAACTTCTTCTTTGCAAGAAGGGAGCCACTCATGAAAACACTCTTGGTGTTTAGTACCGCAATTGCACTCCTCCAGAATGGATTAGTTGTTGGAGCAATTCTCTTTAGCCTCGGCCTTATCGGTATCCTTTCAAGGCGAAACCTGATCGTCATGTTTCTTTCTGCTGAGTTAATGCTTCAGGGCATTTCAGTTAGCCTTGTTGCTTGGAGTCGCTATCACGGTGACTTCGGTGGTCATGTTCTAGTCATCTTTGTGCTCTCGGTAGCAGCATGCGAAGCGGCCATTGCTCTTGTCTTTGTCCTGCAGGCATTTATGCGAACTGGCCGTCTTGATTCTGCGGCATGGCAGACGCTCCGCGAAGCCACACTTGACCGAAACGTTGATCACGAGATTCCATCACTTGATACTTCAACGCACAGTTTCCCACGTCTCACTCCCGCTGGCCGATCACCAGATACTGATGAGCAAGCCGGGATGCAACGTGACCATTTCTGATTCCTGTTCTTACCCTACAAATTTGTCGATATGACTCCGTCTTTTCTTCTTGTACTTGTTCCATTACTGCCCCTTCTCGCAGCTCTTGCCACCGTTATTGGTGGACGAAGACTAGGCCCCCGAGCGCATCTGCCAGCTGTTGTTGGCATAGCGGCAGCAGCAGTTGTTGCATTGTCT